>JANWHX010000269.1 GCA_025450235.1 Chitinophagaceae bacterium
ATAAACATCAAATAAAAACTACTATTATGAAACTAACCGTTCTTTCAACTCTGCTCGCTTTGACTGCAATGCTTGCTTGCCAGTGCTAAGCTTCGTTTCGCGGAAAAATCAAAACACCCTTCCAATTTGCCGGGAAGTCGGGAAGACGATAAGAAAAATGCAATAAAAATCACACCTTGCTGTCTTCTCGTCTTCCCGGCTATTTTAAAAACCGGCTACTACTTCTTTAATCCCCAATTTGGCTGCATTTGCTTTATTGATTAGTTTCAGTTTCACAAAACAAATAGCCGGCGGCCTCAATAGAATTATTATTTTACCAATAATAAAACTGTAAAAAATGGGCGATAAGAAAAAGGAAATTGAAAGGGAAAACAGCAGAAGATATTTTATAAAGCAATCTGCAGCGGCGCTCTTGGGGTTTGTAATTGTACCACGTTTTGTACTGGGAGGCAGCCGTCCCAATGGGGTTAAATACATTCCTCCAAGTGATATGATTCCCCTCGGTTTTATTGGTTGTGGCAAGCAGGGACGCATTTTGAGTAATTATTTTTTAAGCACAAATGAAATCCGCATCGTCGCCTTGAGTGAAGTATATAAAGACAAAACCGAACTGATGCAGAAAACGATAAAAGCGAACCAGGAAAAAAATAAACAACCCGTCAATAATAATGACATCGCGGTTCATACCGATTTTAGGGAAATGCTTTCCAGGAAAGATATTGATGCTGTAGTTATTGCCACCCCCGATCATTGGCACGCCGCAGTGGCCGTTCGGGCAGCTGAAGCGGGAAAAGATATTTATTGTGAAAAACCTTTATCCCTGACCGTAAAAGAAGGAAGAGCAATGGTAAAAGCTGCACGGAAACACAAACGTATTTTTCAAACAGGCAGTATGCAACGTTCATGGCCGGAGTTTCGGCATGCAGTCGAAATAGTTCGTAATGGATTTATTGGCGAAATCAAAAGCATAAAAGTAAATGTGGGGCCGCCGCCTGTTGCTTATAATTTACCTGAACAGCCTTTACCTGAAGGTCTGGATTGGAACAAGTGGCTGGGGCCAAATGAATTTAAACCCTTTAATTCCGAACTGGCACCACCCATTTCAAAAGATGTTTACCCTAACTGGAGGAGCTATAAAGAATTTGGCGGTGGCGGGGTAACAGATTGGGGTGCACATATGTTTGATATTGCTCAATGGGCCCTCGACATGGATAATAGCGGCCCTACGGAAATTTTTGCCCCGGATGCAGAACATCCGTTCCTGACTTACAACTATAAAAATAATATCATTATGACGCATGAAAAATGGGAATGGAGCAATGCGGTGCTGTTTAAAGGAACAGAAGGTGAATTACGAATCGCCAGGGGCAAACTTGAAACTACCCCGGCTTCAGTAAAAGATATTGTCATTGGTGATAAACAAAAGCATGTGCACAAAAGTGAGAACCATTACAAAGATTTTTTGAATGCCATGCGTACGCGTACCAAACCAGTATGTGATGTTGAAACAGGACATCGTACTGCTTCTGTTTGTAACATTGGTAATATTGCCTACCAGGTAAAACGGCCATTAACATGGAATCCCAAAAAAGAAAAGTTTAAAAACGATGCAGAAGCCAATGCCTTACTGGGAAGGCCGATGCTAAACGAGTGGGCAATAAAAATATAGAGATGAAAGCCTGTCTTCAGTTCATAAAAAAAACTCCGGTCGCGATTTTATTCTTGCTGGCTGTTACCGCATCAGCACAAAAACAGTCTCGCGCAAAAAAAAATATTAACGATGAACGATTGCAAATGGCTGCCGAGATGGATAAAACTATCCGCACTGAATTGCTGAATAAATGGTATCCCCGGTGCGTTGACAGCTTATATGGCGGGTTTATCAGCACATTCACTTACGATTTTCTGCCCACAGGGTCCCAGGATAAAATGATCGTGACACAAGCCCGGCACGTATGGTCCAATGCGATCGCCTCTAAGCTATACCCCGATGTCGCTCACTACAAAGATTGCGCAAAACATGGTTTTACATTTTTACAAAATGTGATGTGGGATAAAGACAATGGCGGGTTCTATACCCTTGTTGACCGTAAGGGAAATGTAAAAGACGGTTCAGAAAAAACAGCTTATGGAAATGCTTTTGGCATTTATGCTTCGGCTGCCTGGTACCGGGCTTCCGCCGATACCAATGCGCTGAACCTCGCAAAAAATTGTTTTTGGTGGCTGGAAAAACACTGCCACGATCCCGTGTATAAAGGTTATTTTCAAAACCTGCTCCCGGACGGAACGCCCATTAAAAGAACGGCTGCCATTCCTTCGACATCATCCACTGGGTATAAAGATCAAAATTCATCTATCCATATACTGGAAGCATTTACGGAACTCTATACCGTATGGCCCGATCCATTACTGCGGAGCCGTTTGCAGGAAATGCTTATCCTGATCCGGGATGTCATTACCAGTAAAAAAGGAAATCTTATACTTTTTTTACAACCCGACTGGACACCGGTATCGTTTAGAGATTCTTCGGACGCTGTAATTCAAAAACACCACAATCTTGATCATGTATCTTTCGGTCATGATGTAGAGACAGCTTACCTGATGATGGAAGCTTCCCATGTATTAGAATTAAAAAATGATACTGTCACTGTGACAATAGCAAAACGAATGGTGGATCATGCACTGCGAAATGGCTGGGATGAAAAAACAGGGGGCTTTTTTGACGAGGCCTATTATTTCAAAAACAAAAAAGAAATTACTATTACACAAAATAGCAAGAACTGGTGGGCGCAGGCTGAAGGATTAAATACATTATTGCTGATGGCGGATCTTTTTCCAAATGATCCTATGCGTTATTTTGAGAAATTCAAAACGATGTGGCAATACATACAAACGTATTTGATAGATCATGTATATGGCGACTTCTACGCCGAAGGATTGGATACCAGGCCGGACCAGAAGACAGCATTAAAAGGGCATATTTGGAAAGCAACTTATCATCAGTTGCGGTCTTTATCCAATTGTGTACAGCGCTTACAGAAAAAAGAATGACGTCTCGCAATGTAAATGGTGCGTGGAGGCATCGTGAAAACGATGCGGGCACCATGGCATAAGAACCGCGCAAAAAAATAATATTCCGTTACCCTTTCGTCCACAAACACTTCGTAAATTACCATCCGTATGTATTAAAGGATTGAGACATCAATGAAAACGAATAACCCCGTTCCTGATCCAAAAATTGCCGACTATGTGCAGCGGATATTGGTCATTGAGAATTTTGAAGTAACCAGCCCCTTTATCCTGCCTCTCTACGCAAATGCCGCACCTACCCTTTTGTTTCAAACAGCAAAAGGAGAGATCGGGAAGCAGACTAATTATCTTACTTTATTTGGACAAACTGTTTTCCCTGAAACGCTGACCATACGGGATAATTTTATATTCATCGCCTATTTCTTTAAACCATTCGCCCTGTATTCGCTGTTTGGTGTTTCCGCAGAGGAACTTACCGACAATCCAATTGATTTTAAACTTTTACAGGCAACCCGAACTGCCGTGTTACAGGAAAGATTACTCAATGCCATCTCAATCGCAGAAATGATCGCTTTGCTGGACGATTATATCTATAGCCTGGTCACGAGAGTTAAAAGCGACATGAAGGTCATCAAATTTGCCACTGATCAGATTGCGGGGAGCCCCACAAAAGAGACCCTGGCACACATTCAAAAGGAACTGTACCTGACCGAAAGAAGTTTTCAGCGGATGTTTGATAAAAATATCGGTATCTCACCTAACCTCTTTAGACGAATAAGCCAGTTCAATTCCGCCTTTCATTTGTTAAACACTACCCGCTTCACCAAACTCAGCGATATAGCATTTGAACACGGGTATGCCGATCAGAGTCATTACATCAGGGCTTTCAAAGAATTTACCAATATTACTCCGAGGGATTACTTAAAATTCAGCGGAAGAGTATAAAATCCATTTTGTCGGTTTTGTTCTATTTCCTTCTTACCGGGAACCGGAGCTTTGTTGTATTAAATACTAATCAACATGACTAATCAGATTTATCCCTGCCTCTGGTTTGACGGCAAGGCACAGGCAGCAGCAAAATTCTACTGCTCGATCTTTAAGAATTCAAAAATCACAGCCGATAATCAAATGGTAGTGACCTTTGAATTGAATGGAAAAAAATTCATGGGTCTCAATGGAGGACCGCAGTACAAATTCTCACCGGCCACTTCTTTCGTTATCGAATGTGAGACCCAGGAAGAGATCGATTACTTTTGGGAAAAACTTGGCCAGAGCGGTGTCTATAGCCAATGCGGCTGGCTCGACGATCAATTCGGCCTCTCGTGGCAAATAGTACCGACGATCCTGCCGGTATTGTTGAGCGATCTCAAACGAGCTCCAAATGTTATCAATGCCTACATGCAAATGACCAAGTTCGATATTGAAGCTTTAAAAAAGGCTTGATGACAGGGTAACGAATAACCCAGGTCACCTTTCTCTAAGTTAAATCTCAGGTTAAGTTGCGGGGGCCTGCTCACCCGGCCGGGCATCCGCAACGAAGCAGGGGAATTCAGTCCTTCTCACTAATAGTGATTGACCTGCCTTTGTCGTTTGTGCACCATAAGCTGCCGTTTGTTGGCGGTTGCTTTGAGTATTTACTTCAACCGGCTAAACTTGCACAGGAATATCTGCATATGCAAGTAACAAGTAAAAAGATGAATAAACTCATACAATTTGGAGAAAATGTAGAAGGCCATAGCATTCGTGTTTTGAATGAAAGAGAAATAAGGGCATCTGCAGGCATACTATTCTTGGCAACATTCATTTCCTTAATGTTCGTCGTATTTAAGAACGATTTTATGCCGATCAAGTATGTCATAACCTTCTTCCTCGCTGATTTCATCATACGCGTTCTTGTTAATCCTAAGTTTTCCCCCACATTAATAATAGGGCGCCTCATAGTACGCAACCAGGTACCTGAATATGTTGGCGCAAAGCAAAAAAAGTTTGCATGGATAATTGGTGTCACCCTTTCAGCCACAATGTTCATTTTTATGGTAGTAGTTAATTCATACAGCCCAATAACAGGTATCATCTGCCTTATCTGTCTCGTGTTCCTGTTCTTTGAATCGGCATTTGGTATTTGCCTCGGATGTAAATTTTATTCGCTGTTTCATAAAGGAAAAGCGCAGTATTGTCCCGGTGAGATATGTGATGCCAAATCAAAACAGGATATTCAGAAAACATCCGGAGTTCAGCTCCTTATTGTGTTTGCATTTGTCGCATCCATTTTCCTTGCGGCCTGGCTTTTTAATGATCAGTTTAGTAAGAAGCCGTATGAATTGTTTGGAATTAACGGTTCAGCAAAGTCTAAGTAAACGATGAGTTTGACTTCATCCTGGTGCGTGGAGATCCCGACGTTATCGGGACAAGCTACGCACCGGGGCCACGCGCCAGGACTATGTCGGCTCACAAAGACTTTAAATACTCGACCAGGTCATGTCTTTCGCTCCACGAAAGATGTAAATGAAAATACCTGTTATAATGGTCGACTACATCGGACAACTTTGCAAACCGGCCATCATGGTAAAAACCACCTTTGGCTTTTGTAAACAGACCGCGCAGCGGTGTCGTGCGGTATTTGCCGGTTGGCGAGCGTTTGGCCTCAAAATCATCGATTCCGATATCTGATGCTTTGTGTAATCTATTGTCCGTATATAATGGAAGGGTATGACAAGAAGCGCATTTTGCCTTATGAAGAAACAACCCCTTGCCTTTAGCTGCGTCGTGCTTATCGTAACTGCTTGCCCGGGGTTCCGGAACATCCAGCGAATGTTGATATGCACGCAGTGCCTGTAATTTTGAAGTGATCAGATCAGGGTTGTTCACTACATGATAGAAACTGTTTTCAACGGCGATTGGGTATTTTGAAGGGTTATTCAGGCGTCGGTCTGAGAAATTTCCTTTTCCATGCATTTCAAGGTTCGCGACAAAAGAATTCCAGTATGTAATATCTCCCCAGCCGGTATACGTTGTAAGATTAACTCCTCTTAAACCGAACGCTGCGGGAATAAGATTGGCTGCAATCTTTCCATCCGGGCGAAAAGCCTTTCCATCCATAAACAAAATGGCCGGAAACTTTCCGGGACCCCACTTACTCAATACTTGCCTTAACGTCGGCTCACTGACGTGTAACATGTCGGCGATTGGTTGTGCATTATCGGTCAATGAAATAATGGTGCCTACATTCAGATCCCTGTTTGGCCAGCCGTCAAGTCTTTTCCCGATACCAGGCGCAAATGAATTGTCAACCGTTGAATGACATGAAGCACAAGTGATCCCTATCGCTTTTAAACTTCCGTTTGGATTAAAACTTCCATTGATACCAACGACAGCATTTAGTTTTAGCAGTGCAAGAGTAGTGGCTGGATCATTAAGGTCGATGCTCCCTGAATTAATTCCCGCTATCACGGAAGGCGGCAAAGCCCTCACATCAACTTTTAATCCTACAGCCAGCGCGGTGGCGGGGCTTACACCCGGACCAAAGCCACCATTTGCCGCCCCGGCTATCGCCTTATCAATATGGAGCAAGCCACTCCAAAACTCCTCGTCGCCAAATGTGTCAAAACGAAATATGTTTTTCCCTTGTTCAGTCAATCCCGAGTGTGCGTTCATACTTAGCTGGTCCGCTGACACTTCTTCTTCTGCTGACACTGCATTGGTAACGTCCGCAGCTTTATCTGTCTTAGTGCATTGGCAAATCGCTACAAACGCGATCAGTGAAAACATAACCAGGGCTTGCTTTCTCTTTACCATAAAAAAATATTTTGGGATATAAAAAAAATATTGGCCACGACTCCGCAGACTTTGTCCTCTTTAATAGAGTTCGGCAACCGCGAAAGGTTACATGTTAACTCAAGTAAATATTTACCCCGGGGCTGCAATACTTCATTTTGGTGCGTGGAGACAGCACCAAGGCATCTACCCCACCCCTAACTGTTCTTACCAACTCATTCCAGGCGCCCCGGTACGTAGCTTGTCCCGATAACGTCGGGATCCCCACGCACCGGAACCGTGCTCCCCACCTTCAATGGTTCTCACTAGCTCATTCATTTCAGTTTTCCTATATTCGATTTACAAAACCAAACTGCAATGAAGAAAAATCTCCTTCTCACCTGTATCAGCACAATTCTCTTCTTTTCAACTTTTGCTCAAAAAAGGAATTTAGTTCCCAATGATATTTATCGCATCAAAAGCACGGGTGGCGGGTTGGTATCACCGGATGGCAACTGGTTTGTGTATACACTTACATCAATTGACTCAGCGAAGAATAACCGCAATACGGATATCTGGATGATGAAATGGGACGGTAGTGAAAATATACAGTTGACGAATAGTCCTGATGGGGAAAGTAATCCTCAATGGAGCCCCGATGGAAAATATATATCATTTACAGCAGCACGCGGCGGTGGCAGCAGCCAGCTCTACCTGCTCAACCGTATGGGAGGCGAGGCGATTAAGTTGACGGATGTGAAAGGTGAACTCAGTGATTATGCCTGGAGCCCCGACAGTAAAAAGATCGCCTTATTGCAACGGGATCCCGTTGATACTTCCAAGGAACAAAAAAATAAACCCTGGGTGATCGACAGGTACCATTTTAAGCAGGACATATCAGGTTATTTATACGACAAACGCTGGACGCATATTTATCTCTTTGATGTAAAGGAAAAAAAACTTGATACACTTACCCGCGGCAATCTTGATGAATCAGATATCAAATGGAGTCCTGACGGCACTAAGATCGCTTTTGTAAGCAACCGCACCGCCGACCCTGATAAGAATTCGAACACTGATATTTATGTTATCGAAGCTAAACCCGGTGCCGCTTTTAAACAACTTACTACATGGAAAGGGAGAGATAGTTCACCGCGATGGAGTCCGGATGGCAAAACGCTTGCCTACGTACGAAGTACCGCTGATGGAAACTTTATCATGTACGATCAGCCAATTCTATGTACTATTTCTGCTGAAGGTGGCGAGCCGAGGTTGTACTCAAAAGATCTTGATCGCCCTGTTGGCAATCCAAGATGGAATAAAGAAGGTACTGCCATCGCCGTATTGGTAACGGATGATTGCCGTCGTTACGTAGCGATGTGCGACGTGGCGTCTGCAAAAATGACTAAGCTGATTGAAGGTGACCGTGTATTCAATTCACTTGAGTTACACCCGGGTGGTAACTGGATAACATCATCGAGTGATCCGCAAATGCCGTCCGAATTTTATGCATTGGAAAATGGGAGCCTGCGCCGGTTGACGAAAGTGCAGGATGAATTTATTTCATCAGTGAACCTTGCACCGGTGCAAAAGATAGTTTCAACCAGTAAAGATGGAAATAAAGTTTCCAATTTACTATTTACCCCGGCAGGTAGTGACGGGAAAAAAATGCCGGCGGTATTTTATATTCATGGCGGGCCTGTTGGACAGGATGATTATGGCTTTGATCTTACAAGGCAAATGCTTGCCGCAAATGGTTATGCTGTTATTGCCGTAAACTATCGCGGCAGCAACGGCCGCGGCATCGCCTATAGCAAAGCGATTGAAGCGGATTGGGGAAATAAAGAAGTGCTGGATATCCTTGGGGCAGCCGATCAATTGACTAAAGCCGGTGTTATTGACGGCGACAATCTCGGTATCGGTGGCTGGAGCTATGGAGGTATTTTGACCAATTATACGATTGCAAGCGATACAAGGTTTAAAGCGGCGTGCAGCGGTGCGGGCAGTTCGATGCAGTTATCATTGGTCGGCGTGGATCAGTATATCACGCAGTTTGAAAATGAGATCGGCTATCCCTGGAAGGATAAGAATCTTGAAAAGTATCTGAAACTCTCCTACCCTTATTTAAAAGCCGACAGGATAAAAACACCTACAATTTTTTTAACGGGCGAAAAAGATTTTAATGTTCCGGCAATCGGTAGTGAGCAGATGTACCAGGCTTTGCGTTCCCTGGGTATCCCCACAGAATTGATTGTTTATCCCGGGCAGTTTCATGGCATCACAAATCCTGCTTATCAAAAGGACCGGCTGGTAAGATATAATGCATGGTTTGACCGTTACATGAGCAAGAAGTCCTTTTAATCATAACAGGACGGGTCCCGAAGTTTATGTCTCAAGCATCTGAATACTTCTGGCGGAGACCCGTCTAAGAATAATGGTTTGATCGTTTTATAAGGAAGAAGTCATCATATCACGACGGGTCCCGCCGTTAACGTCTGAAGCATCGGAAATACTGGGGCGGAGACCCGTCTAATAATAAATAAACTATAAATGAATAAGTATAAAAGCTTGCACAAATGGATGATAATCCCGATGGTCTTCATGCAACTTGGAATCTTCAGGGACTATTGGGGCGACTTCTCCGATAACGCATGGTCAGTCCATATACATTATTGGACAGGTACGGTTTGGTATATCTATCTGATCATTCAGCCATACTTTGCTACTCATGGTCAGATTGCGAGACATAGAACGAATGGCATTATCGGGATGTTCATCGCGGGAGGTGTTTGCCTGACAGCACTTAGTATGTTGCACAGAGACATTGTAACAACTGAGAGAGCTTTGGCAACGCCAGAGCAGTTTGGACCATTTCAACCATGGTTCTTCTTTGGCGTGGCTGCAGTGGAAATTGTAATGATGACAGCCTTCGCATATGCGGTTATAAAAAGCATCCTGCACAGAAAGCAATTGGAAAACCATTCATGGTGGCTGATTTCAACGGTATTCATCATTATGATGCCGGCTCTTGGTCGTGGAATACAAAATGTGTATGTTGACATGCACAGTAAAGATTGGCCGAACATAAATATCATGATTCCCATTTACCCTACTCAAGCACTAATCATAGGAATGCTTCTCCTGGGGGCATGGAAATACCGTAAATTCAAACACCCCGCAACGTATCTCGCTCTTGGCGTCAACCTGTTTATTTTGTTATTAGAACCAATTGGTAAATCAGAAAATGTGCAACTGCTCTTAAAGGCATTAATCAAAGGATAGTTTTTAGCCCATTAGGAGTTCAAAGAAAAAGATATCTTTCCCAAAACAATAAATCGCATGACCCGGATATTTTGCCTGATCGCATTGCTTGTATTCAACAGTGTTTCCTTTTCATCTCATTCGCAGCTAAGAAAACTTATCATTGACTGCGACCCCGGAGTTGATGACGCCATGGCTCTGATATTAGCGATGAAATATCCTCGGTTTGAGATTTTAGGGATCACGACTGTCTTTGGAAATGCTTACCCGGACCAGGCGGTAAAGAATGCTTTAACTATTGTTGAGCTATCGAAGAAAAATATCAAGGTCTACCAGGGCGCCAGCAAACCTCTGCGTAAGCCGCTGGATGCACCGCCCGACTTTATCCATGGAACGGATGGATTAGGTAATACGCGTCAACCTGATCCGAAGATCACATATCAATCAAAATCTGCCGCTCAATTCATTGTTGACATTGCAAAAGCCAACCCAGGACAGGTAACCATCGTTGCAGTGGGCAGACTCACCAATCTTGCACTCGCAATACAATTAGATTCCAGCGTCACGAAGACAATCAAAGAAGTAGTGTTCATGGGCGGTGCATTATTAGTTGCCGGCAATGTAAATCCGGTAGCAGAAGCAAATATTGAAGGAGATCCGGATGCCGCTGATATTGTTTTAACAGCTCCCTGGAAGGTTACCATGATCGGACTCAACGTAACTACCCGGGTAAAATTGAATGATGAGATATTGTCCAGGATAAAAAACGGGAATAAACAATATGGCCCGTTTATTTATTCTATCACCCGGTTTTATCTTGACTTTTATAAGAATTCGAATCATCTTACCGGCGGTTTTTATGTGCATGACCCTTCTGCTGTAATGTATCTTATCGATTCAAGTCTCTTTAAAATAAAAAAAGGACCGGTAAGAGTTGTTACCGATGGAATAGCCATTGGACAAACGATAATGCCCGTCCTGGACTTCCAATTCGGCTTATCACCATGGACAGAAAAACCTTTTATCAATGCGGCGGTAGAAGTGGATACACGGCGATTTCTTAAAACATATGAATCTGTTATGTTGCGCAAATAAAATCGGAGAACAGATACTTCCTGGTGTTGGACGCCTATGATCTTTATTCAACCTTTGATCTTTTATTTCCCTCCCACTCACTTTTAGAAAATAATGCGTCACCACCTTTCGACTAATATAATACCATGCAGCGTGAACCAAAATTCCCCTGTTATTCACTTTTATTCGTAATAACTTCGTAATACATGAAGGGGCGGCTTATCATATTTTCCTTTTTTGTCCTGCTATGTTATTCTTGCCATAAAGAATATAGTTGTGAAAGTTGCAGACCGGTTATGCCTACCGGTCCCCCGATCCCGCAAAATCCGCCAACGCCTGCTATAAGTGACTTGAATTGTGGCAGCGGAAGTTTTTCAGCAGTGGCTATTGAAGCTACTCCTTATTCGGGTCAGTACAATATATCCTATTCAGGAGGAAACGGTGCGGCATTCAAAGCGGATACAATTAGGTCTACCGGCGTTACTGGTTTATTAGCAATTTTAGTAGCAGGGACTTTGGCCAATGGTAATGGCAGTTTGACGTATCAGATCTCCGGAACGCCAGCAAGGGCAGGTAATGCAATATTTCTTATCACTATCGGTGGGAAAACTTGTACCACTACGCTTCAAATAGATCAGCCAATAGTTGTACTGAACGGTATAATAAAAA
>JANWHX010000270.1 GCA_025450235.1 Chitinophagaceae bacterium
ACACCGTGAATATTTTCCCATTCAATGGCTACCGTATGGATCTTATACTTTTCAAACAGGAATGAATCGAGCTCACCCGGTTTCTTGCCTTCAATACCGACATTACCAATGGCACAGCCCCATTTTGGGTTAAGGGATGTATTGATCTTTACCTTTGGAACATCTTTCACTTTCTCCATCCAGTAATTCTTTAAATAATGAAGTCTCTTTTCCTTCCTTTCATTGCCGATCATTTCATGAAACTCCAGCGCTTTACTGATTGCCTGCTCAATAAAAAAGGGCCTGGTGCCTAATGCTTCAAATTTTCTTATATCATCTTTCAACGGATCATCACTCGTCGCGAATAAAGGATAAATATTTTTGATCTTGCTTTTTCTTACGTACATCATACCACTACCGATAGGAGCATACAGCCATTTATGCAAACTGCTGGCGAAATAATCGCAATCGAGATCAGAAATTTTAAAATCAAAATGAAAAAGACTATGAGCACCGTCGACAATTACTTCAATTCCTCTTTTATGTGCCTCCTGGGCGATCTTCCTGACAGGTAAGATCTGGCCATTCCAGTTAATGATATGGGTAATATGAACAAGCTTTGTTTTCGGCGTAAACGCTTTTATGAATTGCTGCACCAAATAATTTTCGTCCTCACTTGGAAGCTCGAGATTTATCCAAACCATTTTTATCCCGTCCCTTTTTTCCCTTTGTTTGTAAGCATTCACCATATTCGGGTAATCCTGCCTCGATGCCACTACTTCATCGCCCGCTTTTAATTGCAGGCCGAATATCACCGTCTCAAGGCCTTCCGAAGAATTACGGTTGATAGCAACTTCCTCTGGGTCACATCCTGACATCTTCGCCATGTGGATACGCAATGGTTCCCTGCCCTGGTCGAGAATACGCCACATGTAATAGCTTGGTGCTTCGTTACTGTAATCATAATATCTCTTCATAGCATCCTGAACGGTCTTTGGTGCAGGGGACACTCCGCCGTTATTAAGATTTATGAGGTAAGGCGATACAGTAAATGACTGCTGAATATAATACCAAAAGTCTTCTTCGCCGGCGAGATCGGCAGCAGGAACTCCTTCGGCATCACGAACTGCTTTTTCCAGGTTCGTTGCCCAGGCAGGTTTTGCCAGCGAAGAAAAGAAAGCAGTGGCAGTTAATGCTCCTGCTCTTTGTAAAAAATTACGGCGATTGTTGTTTCTCATGCTTGATGTTATTAGCCACGAAATTTCGTCTTTGTTCAATACACGAATTGGCCGGATGGTTTGTCTATTTAAAACCGGTTTGCATCTGGGCAATCATGAATCAAAACGGTTTTGGAAGGGCCTCACTGATGAATTGATCATAATCTTTCTTCAACTTCAGCAACGATGGCTTGTGAATGTACATCATGTGACCAGCTTCATAATATGTAAAGCTAATATTCTTTTGCAGGTCTTTTGGCAAAAACATATGGTGGACCACATAATCAGTGGCATAATATGGTGTTGCCATATCGTAGTAGCCATTGCAAATCCAAACTTTCAAAAAAGGGTTTTTAACCATGGCTGCCCGCATCGGTTCCGCCACATTCAGATATTTATCCTGTGAATTCACCCACGGACGAACCCGGCCGGTAAGCATTTCATACGGCAGCTCGTTTTCATACTTCAGGTCACGCCGGATATAATCGTTGATAGCCGCGGTATAACTACCATAAATAGCGATATCCAGGCTCGCATCATAATCATACTGATCACCTGCCTGGTCATAATCCTGTCCTGTTAATCGTGAATCAAGTCGTCCCACCGTTTTCTTTTCTTTTCTTAATAACTCCTTGTTAAATCGTCCGACATATAAACGAAGATTGTTTTCGTCAAGATATTCTTTGGACAACCCGGTGTAATCATGCAATCTATTGATAATGGTATTTCGTTCAGCATCGCCGATCTTATCGCCCTTTTGTAATGCGGCAGCGTATTCGGTGGATGCAAACTGCTGCACTTCCTGCAACAAAGAATTGAGGTTCGGGTAGCGACTATCGAGTTTTTTATGGTACCACGAGGTTGCAGCAAATGTGGGCAATAGAAGAGGAAAGGGAACATCGTTACCACGATCCGTTCTAACTGTCCCAAAATCGAGAATGGCAGAAATAAGAATGATACCATTAACATTTAAGTTATACCTGTCCTGCAAATAACCAGAGAGCCCTGCGGCTCTTGTGGTGCCATAACTTTCGCCAGCGATGAATTTCGGAGAGCTCCACCGGCTATATCTTGTAATATATAATCGAATAAAATCCCCGACAAACCTGAGATCATTTTCATAGCCTGTAAATTCATTTTGTGTTGATCTTCCGGCGGGGCGTGTAAAACCAGTCATCATCGGATCGATAAATACAATGTCTGCTTTATCCAACCATGTATTGGGATTGTCCACATATTTATAAGGAGGAGGCAGGGTATTGCCTTCGTCTGTCATAAGCACAACTTTTGGTCCCAATGCTCCCATATGCAACCAAACGGAAGATGAACCCGGGCCGCCGTTGAAGGAAAAAAGTATCGGTCGCCTGGAAGGATCACCCTCTCCATCTTTTGTATAAGCAATAAAAAACAAATTGGCTTTTGCAGTATCCTTTTCGTCTTTGATGGTCATGTAACCGGTGGTCGCGGTATAGTTGAGCATGTCGCTGCCGATCTTTAGTTGGTGTTTGGTTACAGACAGATTGCTTTCCTTCCAGTCTTTAGATTTGGGGGGAGTCTCTCTTGTATCAGGTTGAGCAAACAATAAAGAAGGAATGATAAACGCAAAGGCAATGCAAACCCGTTTCATGTCAGAGCAGTTTTGTTATGAAGAATAAGAGGTCGGAAAATTAGGAAATAATCTTCACAGAAAATTGGTTTTCAACTCAGTTTTATCGCACACATAATACGGGATCCCTGTTGAAAACAAACTTTGCAATCTCAGCTAATAACTGGAAATTTGAATAACGATTGGGAAGCTGCATATGTTATGAAAATCATTCGACTTGTCCAGTTTCATCAAATCGGCTAAATACTACTGCTTGTGATGCATTCTACCGGGATACGAGAAATTGTGCCTTTACCCGAAACTGATTGTTTCGCCTTCAAAACGACCATCCTTTCGCAATTGGATATCTCACTTCATTTTCATTCCGAATTTGAATTAAATCTCATGGAAAATGGAGCTGGTGCCAGGCGAATTATTGGTTACAACCTGGAGGAAATAACAGCGAAGGGACTAATTCTTATCGGATCGGGTCTTAAACATGGCTGGCAAACTCATAATTTGAAGTCAAAGGAGATAAAAGCGACAACCCTGCATTTTCATGCTAATCTTTTCAGTGAAGAATTCCTGAAACGATGTCAGGTAAAAAATATCAGATTGTTGCTGGCTGACGCATCACGGGGAATTTCATTTTCTCCTCAAACAATCGCCAAAATTTCCCCACTTTTGCGCTCCTTGCAAAACAAGTCCGGTTTTGAGTCCTTGCTATTGCTGATGCAGATCCTTCATGTTTTATCTACGGCGCCTCGGGTAACGATCTTACCCATTGAAATGCACCAGGAAAATTCACGTTTAAATGAAGACAGAATAAAAAATGTCCTGGATTATGTATATGGAAATATCAACGGTTCTATCAGCCTGAAGCAAGCCGCCGGAATTGCAAATATGACAGAGGGTTCATTTAGCCGGTTCTTTAAAAAACGAACCGGAAAGACATTTGTAGAATGCGTCAATGAAATAAGGATAGATCATGCCAGCCAGATGCTAGCTGACACCAGTAAGAACATTGCAGAAATAGCTTTTTCAACGGGTTTCAACAATATTTCAAATTTCAACCGCATTTTTAAGTTCAATAAAAACCTAACCCCTACTCAATACCGGGAGGTATTTGCGGAAAATAATTTCTACAAAATGTGCTCCTAATTTTTTTTCATTTACCATCTCCGGGGATCGTTGGCGGTGCCTGCTTTCCGCAAAGCAAACTGTTGTCCGCATAAGAAAATTAACTAACTTCCAATCTGCCTGCTCGCGGCAGACTCAATAAATCATTTATATGAAAGTATTAGACATAAAAGTGCTGAAAGGGCCAAACTATTGGAGTGTGCGTCGTCCGAAACTCATACAAATGAAGATCGATCTGGAGGAAATGGAGCAGAGTCCTACGCACAAGATACAGGGCTTTAGGCAGCGGCTGGAGAAATTGATCCCATCGCTGATCGAACACCGGTGCAGTGAAGCAGTAAGAGGCGGTTTTTTTCATCGTGTAGATGAAGGTACCTGGATGGGTCATGTAATAGAACATATCGCACTCGAAATACAAACCCTGGCTGGCATGGACACAGGTTTTGGAAGGACACGTACACCGGATGGCGAAAAACCGGGCGTATATTATGTGGTGTTTAGTTATATGGAAGAAGATGCCGGTGTGTATGCCGCAAAGGCAGCCGTAAGGATCGTTGAAGCATTGATTGCGGGAAAAGAGTATGACCTGGCACCGGATATTCAGGCAATGCGGGAGATCCGGGAAGACACGAGAATGGGTCCTTCCACGGGATGTATTGTGGAAGAAGCCGTCAAGCGAGGTATTCCTTACATCCGGTTGAACAAACAAAGCCTGGTTCAACTGGGTTATGGCGTCAATCAAAAAAGGATAAGAGCGACGATTGCTTCTACCACTTCCAATATTGCGGTGGATATCGCCTGTGATAAGGAAGAAACGAAATTGCTATTGGAAGCTGCTGAAATTCCCGTACCAAGAGGAACCGTAATAAGGACAGAAGAAGATTTGAAAGAAGCGATAGACCGGTTCGGCTACCCGTTGGTGATAAAACCGATCGACGGTAATCATGGCAAAGGCAATACAACCAATATCACAACATGGGAACAGGCCCTTAAAGCGTTTGAGGCGGCAAAAGATTATAGCCGCAGTGTGATCATTGAAAAATTTATCACCGGGTTTGATTTTCGCTGCCTCGTTATAAATTATAAATTTATTTGCGCCGCCTTAAGAACACCAGCTTCCGTGGTGGGCGACGGAATTCACAGCATTCAATGGCTGATGGATGAAACAAACAAAGATCCCCGTCGTGGTTATGGACATGAAAAGGTTTTGACGCAGATAACCTTTGATCAGTTTACCCAAAAGATGCTGGACGATCATGGTTATACGCTGGAAACAATTCCCCAAAAAGGAGAATTGGTTTTATTGAAACCAACAGCTAACCTTTCCACCGGCGGCACATCTGCCGATGTAACAGAAGAAGTGCATCCCGCAAATGTTTTCATGTTTGAAAGAATAGCAAAGATCATAGGTTTGGATATATGTGGCATTGATATAATGGCAACTGATCTTAGAACACCTGTTGCTGAAAATGGCGGAGCTGTTCTCGAGGTGAACGCAGCGCCGGGATTCCGTATGCATATAGAACCGGCGGAAGGCCTGCCGAGAAATGCAGCGGAACCTGTTGTTGATATGTTATTTCCCAAAGGAAGCGTAGGTCGTATCCCGATCATCGCAGTCACCGGAACGAATGGAAAAACAACGACGACAAGGTTGATAGCACATATTGCAAAAAGCTCCGGGAAAAAAGTGGGTTATACAACATCGGATGGCGTGTACATACAAAATCAAATGATGATGAAAGGCGATTGTACCGGGCCGGTATCTTCCGCATTTGTTTTAAAAGATCCGACAGTTGACTTTGCAGTGCTGGAATGTGCAAGGGGCGGAATTCTAAAAGCTGGCCTTGCTTTTCAGAATTGTGAAGTGGCTGTGGTGACAAATGTTGCTGCCGATCATATCGGCCTGGGTGGAATTTTTAGTGTAAAGGAAATGGCAAGAGTAAAAGCGGTTTTACCGGAAACTGTTTTCCCTCATGGTTATGCCGTACTGAACGCCGACGATGATCTTGTATATGCCATGAAGGACGGTTTGGATTGCAACGTAGCCTTATTTAGCATGGATGAAAAAAATCCAAGGGTCAAAGAACACGCAGCTGATAATGGTTTATCATGTGTATATGAAAACGGGTATGTAACGATTATGAAAGGTACCTGGAAGATAAGGGTGTTGCCGGTAAAAAATATCCCATTGACCTTTGAAGGAAAGGCAATACATAATATTAATAACTGCCTGCCTGCGGTGCTGGCGGCTTATTTATTCCGTGATATAACCATTGAAGATATCAGGACAGGATTGCAAACGTTTATTCCTTCCGAAAACTTAACACCGGGACGGATGAATTTTTTCCATTTTAAGAACTTTACCGTGCTGGCTGACTTTGCACATAACCCTCATGGATTGAAATTGCTTTGTGATTTTATCAGCAAGCTTGATCATGAATTGCGGATTGGGATCATCAGTGGTACCGGTGACCGCCGCGACCAGGATATACGGGAGATTGGAGAAATTTCTGCCCAATATTTTGATGAAATCATTATCCGTTGCGACAAGAATTTAAGAGGAAGATCGGCTGATGAAATAATCGGGCTTTTAAAAGAAGGCATTGAAAAAGTAGATTCCTCTATCCCCATAATGATCATTCCGAATGAGAATGAGGCGTTGGAATACATTTATAACAATTATAAACATGGCGCTCTTTATACGATTATGTGTGACGTCGTGGCCGGCGCATTGGACAAATTAAGAGAGCTAAAAGAAAGAGAGGAAAAAGGAACTACCCAGTTTGCAAGATTTTCCTGACCGCGATACCTGACGTTTATGATATTATGAGCATGCGGAGAAAGAATCTCTAACCCTTTCGCGTTTCTGAAATTCCATTTGGCATGCAGCCTTTCAAGCCCTATTTTTGCACTCCCAAAACAAGCCCTTTAGACTGGCTTGAACAAGGTGGTTATTGACCCATGGTGTAATGGTAACACTACTGATTTTGGTTCAGTCATTTATGGTTCGAATCCATATGGGTCAACTAAAGACAATCCTCTTATTTAGCGGTTTGTCTTTTTTATTTTCATCAAGTAGTATCGAAAGTGCAGTGCATGTTATTCCAATACAGGATGTTGCCGCTTCTTAACGCCCCTGAATTATACCTTAAAAAATATCTTTCTTTTATACAAGAAATAACACAGCAGCCACTCCAGTGTAAAAATGCAAACCGCAGCAATAATAAACTGAATCATCTCAGAATGGATAAACCAACCTGTTATACCATTGGAGATTGCCGATATATATCCATTAAACCAGCGGCTACCCACTATTTCAAAAAAAACATAGATGAAAATTGAATTCATTCCCACTATTGTAAAAAACTTTAAGTATTTGCGATGGACTTTCACATCAATCCACCAGTAACTAAGAGCCAAAAACCATAAACACCAACCCAACGAAGCAAGAACGAACG
>JANWHX010000271.1 GCA_025450235.1 Chitinophagaceae bacterium
GCTTCGTTCGTTGCCGAACAACGCACTAAAGAAATCGGTGTACGTAAAGTACTAGGAGCATCTGTATTTAATCTATGGCGCTTATTGTCTAAAGAGTTTGTCATGTTAATCATTGTTTCGCTATTCATTGCTTCACCCATTACTTATTACTTTATGCATAATTGGTTGCAGGATTACCAGTATCGTGCAGACTTGTCATGGTGGATTTTTGGGGCGGCCGGTTTGGGTGCGCTGATAATTACTTTATTGACGGTCAGCTTCCAGGCTATCAAAGCAGCCATTGCAAACCCTGTAAAGTCATTGCGAACTGAATAGAATATAACGAAGTAAAAAGCCTGCCTGCCGGCAGGCAGGTTTAAAAACAGAATAAAAACAAAAGCTATGATTAAAAATTATTTCATCATCGCCTGGCGCAATTTGCTAAAGCAAAGAATGTATTCTGTGATAAAAATTGGCGGCTTTGCATTAAGCATTGCAGCCTGTTTGCTCATTGCTTTGTATATAAAAGATGAATTGAGTTATGATAAAAACTGGGCTCATGCCGATCGCATTTACCGGATAACAAGTGAATTCAATAATGAAGGCAAAATTGAAACCGGTGTAGATTGGCCCGCACCTATGGCAAAAGCCCTAAGAGAAGATTTTCCGGAGGTAGAAAAAGCCGGCCGCTTTATGGATGCGCCTCTTTTTTATAGAGCGGGGAGCAACCAGGTAAGACCGGCTGACGTAAAACAAAACACTTTTGAAAAAGGATTCAGTTATACAGACCAGGACATGCTTGATATACTGCAGGTGCCAATGGTGCATGGCGACAGGGCGCATGCTTTGGCCGAACCGAAAACAATGGTCATTTCAAAAAGCAAGGCAGATAAATATTTTCCCAATCAAAATCCTGTCGGGAAAATAATGATCCTGAATAATGATACTAAAAATCCATATAAAATTGGTGGTGTTATGCAGGATTTTCCCACTACTTCTCATATTGATTACGATTTTCTTTTAACGATGACGGGCCACCAGTTTTGGGATGGTGAACAAACAACATGGATGGCCAGTAATTACCCGACTTATGTCCTGTTGAAACCAGGTGCCGATCCTATTCAATTCCAGAACAACCTAAAGTTGATAATCACTAAATATTACCTTCCTGCTTTAAAAGCGGAGGGTATCAAAGACGCGGAAGCTATTGTGAAGAATGGAAAACTTTTTGCCCAACCCATAACAGGTGTACATCTTTATTCTTCTGGTATTGACGACCGTCTCGATAAGGGTGATATAAAACTTGTATGGTTGTTCGGAGCCGTCGCTGTTTTTATTCTTATTATTGCCTGTATCAATTTTATCAACCTTTCGACAGCCAAATCGGCTAACCGTGCAAAAGAAGTTGGTCTGAGAAAAGTGGTTGGCTCGGATCGTTTCAGCCTCGTTAAACAATTTCTCACGGAATCGTTGCTTTTCAGTGTGCTCTCATTTATTTTGGGATTACTGATTGCCGCATTATTACTTCCTTATTTCAACACACTGGCCGGAAAATCATTGACCACACCATGGACTGCATGGTGGCTGCTACCTGCCATGATTGCTGCAGCAATCATCATTGGGGTAGTTGCTGGTTTATATCCTTCTTTTTATTTATCCTCTTTTAAACCGATCAGTGTTCTGAAAGGACAGGTAAGCAGGGGAAGTAAAAACTCTCTGTTACGAAATGGATTGGTTGTATTCCAGTTCACTGCCTCTATTGTTCTAATCATTGGAACACTGGTCATCTACAATCAAACACATTACCTGCTTAACAGAAAAGTTGGTTTTGATAAAGACCAGGTGTTGCTGGTGCAGGGTACAAACACACTGGATGATAAAATGGAGACATTCAAAAATGAGTTGCTGAAATCATCAGAAATAAAAAGTGTTTCTGTTAGCGATTATCTTCCCGTTTCCGGAACCAAACGCGACGGTAATACTTTCTATAAGGAAGGAAAAACGACTGAGGGCATAGGTCTCTTCACTCAAAAATGGACGGTAGATTATGATTACCTGGAAACAATGGGAATACGCATCGCAGAAGGAAGATACTTTTCGAAAGATATGCCAGATTCCGCTGCTGTTGTTATCAATAAATCGATGATGAAAAAACTTGGATTAGAAAATCCGATTGGTCAGCGCATTGAAAACGGATGGCAAAAATTTACCGTGATAGGCGTAATGGACGATTTCAATTTCGAATCAATGAAGCAGAATGTTACGCCGCTTTGCCTTGTATTGGGAAAATTTAATTCATCAATCGTTTCGGTGAAGATCGGCGGTGCCGATACAAAAAATGTTATCAGTTTTATAGGATCTGTCTGGAAAAGTTTTTCGCCCGATCAGCCTTTCCGTTACACGTTTCTTGATGAAAGTTTCGCCAACATGTATGCAGATGTACAACGCACGGGAAGGATCTTCACCAGCTTTGCGGTGTTAGCAATCATCATTGCCTGTCTTGGTTTATTTGCCTTGTCTGCTTTCATGGCTGAGCAACGAACCAAAGAAATAGGCATACGAAAAGTATTAGGCGCAAGTGTCAACAGTATTACCGCGATGCTATCCAAAGATTTTTTAAAACTGATCATAATAGCCATGGTAATTGCTTCACCCATTGCCTGGTGGGCTATGGTAAAATGGCTGCAGGACTTTGCATATAGAATTCCTGTGGGCTGGGGATTTTTTGCGGTAGCCGGATCCGCTGCTTTATTCATTGCGTTGTTTACTGTGAGTTTCCAGGCTATCAAAGCGGCAATCGCAAATCCTGTAAAGAGTTTACGAAACGAATAATGGAAAGCTATGGTAAAAAATTATTTCATAGTCGCCCGGAGAAATGTGTGGAAGAACAAAGTTTTCGCTGTCATTATGATTAACCGCTAAAAGTTTTACTATGTTTAAAAATTATTTAAAAATTGTATTACGCAATTTATGGAGGAATAAAGGATACACTTCCATAAACATTATTGGAATGGCTATTGGTATTGCCGCACTTGTCTGGGGCTATCAGACCTACCGGTACTCTTTTAGCTTTGATAATTTTCATAGAGACAGGGACATAATTTATCGTGGATTGTCTCACAAAGATGGTGGAGAAGGGGTTAAAGGAATTTTCCCCATGGCGATAGTAAAGCAGGCGCAAAATGATTTTTCCGGTATTACCGAAGCGGTACGATTTGATAGCCGGGGAATGAATATAAAATACGATAAAGACGAACCATTTGCTGAGCAGGTGCATTTTACCGACCAGGGGTTTTTTAATTTATTTAATTTCCCGGTAGTCGCAGGAAGAAATGATATTAATGATAAGAGCGCGGTCTTAATTACAGAAAGTATTGCCAAAAAATATTTTGGCAATCAAAATCCGCTGGGTAAAACCCTGACTCTCTATTCTGGCGAAGCATATGCTATGCCCCTTACAATAAAAGCCGTGCTTAAAGACCCGCCAGCCAATTCTACTATACGTTTTGGTTTTATTTCAAATTTTGAAAACCAGGTAAAAGATGATGGTAAAAAGATCGTCGCTGATGACTGGAGCTGGTTCTTAGATGCCGCTTTTTTTAAGATCCCGAATCCAGCAGATGCCCTGCGTCTGTCAAAAGAGTTTGATAGATATATCCCCGTTCAAAATAAGGCAAGGGAAGATTGGAAAGCCTCGGGATTTAAATTAATTACGCTTAACGAAAATGCGGGGATACGTGAAATAGATAACAATAATTTTTATCAAAGACCCGATGATTCAGCTGCGTATGGGCCTTTTGTGCTGGCCTTCCTTATTTTTCTTTCCGCCTGTCTCAACTTTTCAAACACTACCGTTTCCCGCGCCAACAGGAGATTAAAAGAAATTGGTATGCGCAAAGTAATGGGTAGCTCGCAACGTCAATTGATTTTTCAAATGCTGCTGGAATGTGCTTCCATCGTGGTGGCAGCTATGCTCCTTTCAGTGGTATTTAATTATATGTGGTTCCCTGTGTTTAATCAAATGTTCAACGGCTTAAAAATTACGGCTGATTACTTACAAGATCCTAACCTGCTGGTCTTTCTCACGGCAACACTTATTGGCACTACATTCCTGGCAGGGGCCTACTCAGCCTTTTATATCAGCCGCTTCAATCCCTCCATTATTTTTCGTGGGACAGTAAAATTTGGCGGCACCAATTTGTTTTCCAGGATCATGCTCGGGTTACAATTATCCATTGCCATCATTACTGTTATCGCCGGTATTGGTTTTGCGCGCAATGCAGAATACCAAAAGAATTATGATTTTGGCTACAATGTTGAAAACACAATAGGAGCTCTTATTCCCGATACAACCGCTTTTACAGCTTTTAGAAACGAAGTGGCAAAAATTCCGCAAGTAACCGCCATGGCAGGAACAAGGCACCATATAGGTTTTGGATACAGAAGCGTGGTGGCAGAAGCACAGGGAATAAAGAAAGAAACCAATTACCTGGAAGTTGGAAGGGACTATTTAAAAACGATGAACCTGAAAATAACAGAAGGCCGGGACTTTGATGCTCAAATGGAATCTGATTATACCAACTCCATTTTAATTACACAAAAGCTGGTTGCCCTATATGGCTGGAAAGAGAAGGAAGCATTAAATAAACAAATACACATTGATTCTGTCACGTATTCAGTTATTGGTGTACTTAAGGATTTTCAAACTGACGTGTTATTTGATCCGCTGGAGCCGGTTGCGATGAAATTGGCCAAAGACAACAGGTTTCAATTTCTCATAATACAGGCCAATCCTGCAGACCTGGTAAATGTGTATGCCAAAACAAAAGATGCCTGGAAAAAGGTTCTTCCGATGAAGCCCTATTCCGGTTTTTATCAGAACCAAATAAAAGCCGAAGCCTATGAAACAAGTAAAAGTATTGCCCGGATATTTTCCTGGTTTGCAATCATCTCCATTTTACTTACCGCGACTGGTTTATTTGCATTGGTGTCGCTCACAGTATTGAAAAAAATGAAAGAAATAGCATTGCGTAAAGTAGTCGGCGCCGGTCCGCGCCATATCCTTGTTTTAATTAACAAAGGATATATCTGGATACTCATTGTTTCCGCA
>JANWHX010000272.1 GCA_025450235.1 Chitinophagaceae bacterium
AGGAGGATCAAAATCCCTATTGTTCCAAGAATATATGAATAAGCAGGATCGCTGACAGCTAAATTGCCTGCAGGCAGTTTTTTGTTTAAATGAATATCCGTGATGGGTTGTAAGTGCAGATTGTATTCTCCTTCTTTAAACCTGTTACCGGCGATCTGTTTCACAAGCGCAGGGAATTTTTTTTCTGTGGCATTTCCTGAAATTCCTGTTTTGAGTAACACGTACGTTTCTCCAAATACTTGTTGCCAACCCCTGGTTCTTGCTGATTCGCTATATAAATATTTGTCGTTGGAATGAGGGATCAGCATATCGAACTGTATGCTCGACTCCTGTGGTGAACTGGCTGCAATAGCCGTCACCGTAAATAATACTTTTTCTTTGCCCAATTGCAGCTGCAGGTTTTTGCCAATGGCTTCTTCCTTTCCAAAATATTTTTTTGCCAGTTCCTTTGAAATAACCAACGAACTGCTATTGGGAAGCGCATTATGCAGATCGCCTTCAATTAAGGTAAAATCGAATACCTGAAAAAAATTGGAATCAACCATGTTTATTGACTCGTTAAACCGGTTACCGTTATACTCTACCAACGTATTGAAAGGATTAACCCTGCAGAAGGATTCCACGTCCGGAATATTCGCATGTAAAGCCGCGCCCAGGGGGATGGGGGTAATGGTGTTGGTGAAAACCTGGCCCTCCCCATAATTTTCCTGCAGCCATACCCGGTATAAACGATCGGCCTTAGTATGAAAACGATCATAACTCCATTCGCTGCGAACAAACAACATGATAAGAATACAACAGGCAATTCCGATAGCAAGCCCGATAATATTAATACCGCTGTATCCCTTGTGACGAAGGAGGTAGCGAATGGCCACTTTGAAATAATTCTTAATCATCGCATTTAATTTCTTTTATCAATAAGATTCTTCGATCACCTCTCACTTCGTTCGTCGCTTCACTCCGTTCGCAATGATTTCACCCCGATATTGATCGGGGTTCCGTCACTCCTCACTCCGTTCGTTGCTTCACTCCGTTCGCAATGACTTCACAGGATTGGATAAAGCCGCTTTTACTGTATGAAAGCTCACCGTAACCAACGCAATCAGTATAGTAACAACAGCAGTAGCAATAAACACCGATATATTTATAGGGACACGAAAAGCAAAATCCTGCAGCCATTTCTCGCCTGCCCACCAGGCTAACGGTATCGCGGCGGCGATAGCAATGCCCACCAGGCTCAAAAAATTCTTTGCTATAAGTAGCGTGATGTTGCTGACGTTAGCACCAAGTACCCGTCTTATGCCGATCTCCTTTGTACGCTGAACGGTACTGAAGGCGGCTAATCCAAATAATCCAAGACAGGCAAGTATGATTGCCAGGCCTGCCGCCACTGAAAATAATAACGAGGTCCTTTGTTCGGCTTCATAAAGTTTATTATAATCTTCATCAAGAAAGTGATAGTTGAATGGCCGGTCCGGTATTCTTTGTTTCCAAACCATTTCCAGGCGCCCCAGGACTGATTGCATGTCATTGCCATTGATACGGACCATAAATGTCCTGGAGAAATCGCGACCCAGGAACATGAGCAATGGGCCAATCGGCTCATGCAGGCTGCTGAAATTAAAATCTTTCACGACCGCCACTACTGGTCCTGTTGCCCTGTTTTCTATTGTTTTACCTATTGCCTGTTGCGGTGACCACCCGATTTTTTTTGCCAGCGATTCATTAATGATATAGGGTAAATGATAATTCGCATTGTTGTTGGCCGTATCCATCATCGCAAAATCAGATTCCTGGAAATCACGGCCTGCCAGCAATTCCATCTTTAACGTCTTAATGAAATCAAGATCAACGGGCATTGCATTTAATGAAATATCAAGTTTACCTTTCTCATCGGTTACGGTTACTCCATCACCCCATTCCACATACTCAGGTGTTTCGTAGGCCGCGGTTACACTTTCCACACCACGCACCTGCGTAAAAGCATCTTTCAATGTCTTAAATTCCTTTAGCATTTTGCCGCCGATCGGGAGTACTACGACGTGATCTTTTTCATAGCCCAGATTTTTCGTCTGCATATACTTCATCTGCTGCAATATGATAGCGGTATAAATAATAAGGAATACTGAAATACCAAACTGGGCCACAATCAAAGTTTTACGTAACCTGGTGTTGCCACCTGTAAAAGAAAATCCCTTTTTTAGTATGCCAATGATCTTTGTCCCGGAAAGAACAAGGGCGGGATATACTCCGGCAAAAAAACTTACGATGACGGAAAAAACAATTAATGCAATAATGGGAACAGGTCTAATCAATGAGGCCGAAGTAAATTCTTTACCGGTTATATTATTGAAATAGGGGATCAGGAACACGGCAAGACTAAAAGCAAGAACGGCAGCGATAGCGGTTATCACTCCGGATTCACCGATGAACTGAAGAAATACCTGCTTTTTTGAAGCGCCCATTACTTTTCGAACGCCGATCTCACCACTCCGGCCAGCAGATTGAGCTGTGGCAAGGTTGGTGTAGTTGGCACAGGCAATAATTAATATAAGCAGGGCAATGGCCGCAAACATATAGATGTAGGTAACGCTTCCGTTTGGCTCAAATCCTGATAGATTAGAATGTAAATGAACTTTTGTTAACGGTTCGAGATGATATGTGAGATAATTATTTCCTTCCAGTCTTGCCTCTTTTCTTACTTCCGCGGTATTCATGTATTCTATAACCTGCTCTTGCAACGCAGCGATACTGTTCTTATCTCTGACCAAAAGATAAGTGATCCAGTTGGCCGTCCACCACGTTTCTTCTTTGACACCATTGCCCAGGTTGAGAAACTGCGTGACAAAATCAAATTTTACCTGTGAATTCTGCGGCACATCTTCGCAGATAGCAGATACCCTCAGATCTTTTCCGCCGCTGAGCAAGGTCTTATTTAAGGCAATTTGTTCGTTACCGAAATATTTTCTTGCCATTGATCTTGTCAGCACGATCTTATCGGGCGCATCCAGGGCGCTAGCGGCATCGCCTTCAATTAAATCAAATGAAAATATTTTGAAAAAAGCAGGATCAGCATATAAAATGCGTGGTTCATCAAAGATCTTATCGTCGAGCCTGACGGTGTTGTGGGAAAGAAATGTCCGGGCATATTCTTCTACTCCCGGGAAGGTTCTTTTGAACTGCGGGCCAACCTTTGTACCGGTAGTGGCCACGGAATTCACCGTTTCTGCATTTTTGTATTCCATCGTTGCCCGTACGATGCGGTCACTATTCTTGTTAAACTTATCATAGCTGAGTTCATGTGTGATAAAAACTCCGATGAGCAGGCAAGCGGTCAGCGCGGTTGTCAGACCGGCTATATTGATCCCTGAATAAAGCTTGTTTTTAGTCAGGTTTCTGAGGGCGGTTTTTATATAGTTTCTAAACATATATCAACCTTTAATTTTCATTTAAAACATTTTGCTTCACTCCGTTCGTTGCTTCACTCCGTTCGCAAGGACTTCACCCCGACATCCATCGGGGTTCCGTCACTTCTCACTCTGTTCGTAGTGATTTCACAGGGTTGGCAATGGCCGCTTTTATTGACTGAAAACTTACGGTCAATAAAGCGATGACGACAATGGTTAAAAAGGGTAAAACAAAATAACTCCAGTGTATATCGATCCGGAAAGCATACCCTTGTAACCAATTTGTCACAGTAAACCATGCTAATGGTACAGCAATAGCAAATGCTATCACTAACAGTATCGCAAATTCCTGGTATAATAATTTTAAGATCCGAAACACGGAAGCACCCAATACTTTCCTGATCCCGATCTCTTTGGTTCGCTGAACTGTAGTAAAAGAAGCAAGACCAAATAAACCCAGGCAAGCAACGAGTATAGCCAGTGAGGTAAATAATCCGAATACCTGTCCGAACCGCTGATCGGCTTTATACTGATCATTGAAATGATCATCCAGGAAAAAATATTCGAAACTATTTCCAGGGAAAAACTTATCCCAGCTGGCTTTTACCTGTGCAATAGTCTGACTTGCATTCACTGCAGGCGTCTTTACAGACAAATAGCCACGGATATCCGGGATCAACCGGAATATTAATGGTTCAAAAGTTTCCCTCAATGATTGCTGGTGAAAATTTTCCGTTACACCGATGATTGTATATTGCTGTCCCCAAAAGTCAATTTTTTTCCCAACGGCATCTTCAGGTTTGTTCAAACCCAATTGGTCAAAGCCTTTGGCATTAAACACGACAGAATGTTCGTCATCACCGAAATCTTTTGAAAACCCCCGACCTGCTATTAGTTTAATACCATACAATTTCATATAATCATAGTCCATTCCAATCACGCGGTATTGCTTTTGCGTCGTTTCGTCTGCTCCCACCAGCTTTATGGCACCGGCGTTCCATCCTACTGATTCACCCGGGATGCTTGTTGAAATAGTAACTCCTTTTACAGAAGTCTGTTGATTGAGATTGTCCTTTAATGCGCTCATGTTTTGCAAATAGGTGGAATCGGTAACGACGGTCGGAGCTCTTACAACCAACGTCTGATCAATATTGATCCCGAGTGATTGTTTGCGCATGTATTGTATCTGTTGGTAAACTGTAAGTGTACCAATCAAAAGGAAAAGTGATGCGGTGAATTGAAAAACTACTAGTCCTTTTCTCAATAAGGAACCTTTGGATGTAGCAGTCATCGTTCCTTTTAAAACATCAATGGGTTTAAAACCGGACAATACAAATGCAGGATACAAGCCGGAAAAAAATACACCGATTACAAAAAGAGCGCTTAAACCGGCCCAGAAATTAGTTTTACCAAACAGCGAGAAAGAAAGATGCTGACCTGAAAGCTGGTTGAAGCCCGGTATGGCTATTACGACAATCAAAATGGCAAGTATTAATGCAAAGCCGTTGAGCAAGGCAGATTCAGAAAGGAACTGAATGATAAGTTGCCTGCGTTGTGAACCAACAGTTTTACGGATACCGACTTCTTTGGCCCGGCTGACGGCCCTTGCGGTAGCGAGGTTGATATAATTGACCCATGCGATAATAACTATGAAAAATGCGATACCCAATAGCAGGTATACTGTCTTTCCATCACCGTTCGCTGCCGGTTCAGTCATATAATGGGAGTACAGGTGGATATCTGTGAGTGGTTGCAATGTGTAAGAAACAGCAGCATTAAATTTTTTCATATCGGCTGCCGTGAACTTCTCCACGACCGGAATAAACTTCTTTTCAACAACGGCAGGATCAGCGCCTTTGCGTAACAACAGGTATGTCAGGCACCCATCCCAAAGCCATGCGGTTTCAGGATTATTATCAGGCCCGACAAATTTTACGAATGTGGCATAGGAGAGAAGTATATCTGGTCTAAGCTGGGTATTAGCCGGCGCATCTTTGTATACCGCCGTTATGGTATAATCACTGTTGCGGTTTAACCTGAGTCTTTTGCCCACTGGGTTCGTCGTACCATATAAAATTCGGGCCGTCGTTTCGGATAACGCGGCTGTAAAAGGCTCAGTTAATGCTTTGTTTTTGTCGCCGGCAATTAAAGGGTAGCTGAATATGCGGAAGAAAGAGCCGCTGGCGAAAAATACTTTTTTTATCTGGACAGGTTGATTATTGACTTCAGCAATAACCTGGTCGTTCCCGACTAATTTTACATAATCTTCTATTTCAGGTATGGCATCCTTGAAAGAGTTGCCAACAGCATATGCTCCGGAGACCCATTGTGTACTTAACTTCCCGTTGTCATACCTGTCCTGCCGCACACGATATATCCGGTCCTTATTGGTCTGAAAATTTTCATAGCTTAATTCATATGATACATATTGCAGGATCAATACGCATGCGGCAATACCAATAGCTAAACCGATTATATTGATCCCCGAATAACCTTTTTGACGAATGATATTCCGCCAGGCAATTTTTAGATAGTTTTTGATCATACTTTTAAGTTTTGACTAATATTCAACGAGGTTATCATTCTGTTCGTAATAATTTAACCGGGTTTGTTCTTATTGCCTGCCATACTTTTATTCCGGATGTTAATGCCGCTATAACAAATAATACGATTACTGAAATTATCAGTGTTGAGTTGGATATACCAGCATTTATTTTATATATCATATTCAGTAAAAGCCTGGTCAATGCCCATCCACCATAGCAGCCCACCACTGCGGAAACAATGAGTATCCAGATATATCCTTTGTTAATTAAAACAAGGATATGGCGCGGACCGGCGCCGACTACTTTACGCAATGCTATTTCTTTCATTTTTTTCAATACTGTGAGCGACACCAAT
>JANWHX010000273.1 GCA_025450235.1 Chitinophagaceae bacterium
ACACATAATATTGCTTTGCCATTTACTCCCACCAATGCGGTCCGGAACACTTCAGGATGTTTATTGAATATATACTCGCACTGAATCGAATAAAGTTCCTTTTCTCCCACTTTCACCCGATGAGTTTCTCGTCCGCAAAACCAAAGATTGCCTTCAGGATCGAAGTAGCCGAGGTCTCCCATTCGATGGCGAACCTGATTGCCATCCTGGATTGACGCAAGTTTTGTAGCACTCACCCGGTTATAATAGCTTCTGGTAACATTTTGTCCCTTGACTACAATTTCCCCAATCTCACCTTGCGACACTTGCAAATCTTCTGACCAGTAAGGAATCTCTTCATTGCAAATACGAATGATGGTAATCTCAATGCCGTTAACAGGTCTACCTATGCAAACACCGTAGCCGCTTTCGGTTTTTTCTTGTGTTTCATTTAGAATCTGATTACTACCCACAATGGCAACAGGCATAGATTCTGTTGCTCCATAAGGTGTAAAAATCTGCGTTTCTGGCTTTAGCATTGAAGTAAATCTCAGCAATGCTTTAACAGATGCAGGTGCTCCGGAAGAAATCACTCGCTTCAGAGTCGGTAGTTTGATGCCGTTTGCTTCACCATATCGTCCAACCGTATCAATAAGTGCTGGTGAACCAAACATATTTGTTATACCAAATTGCTTTATCGGGTTGATGATGTTTAATGGATTAACAAAAGCCGGTTTAGTTGGATCCATATCCGGAATAATACTGCTTATTCCTAATGCAGCATTAAAAAGAGCATAGGGTGGAAAAGTTGGCATATCAATCTCACCAGCTGAAAATCCAAAAGTGTCGCGAATCATCCGTAGTTGTGCGTTAAAATTGCCGTGTGAGTATACCACCCCTTTGGACAAACCTGTAGATCCGCTGGTAAAAATGATGGCAGCAATATCATCCGGCCCTGCATCAAAAAAGGGTACTTGTTTTGAAGACCGATCGAAGTTGAGGAGGCTTTTCATTTTTTTTCCACCCCAGAACAATCGCGGACCGATGGTGACTGTTTTGCCTATCGTTTTTTTTCCCCAACTCATCAATACCCGTGCTATATGAGCTTTGCTAATGCCAATAAACCCGACAGGTTCAGCTTCAGCGATGCAAGTCTTTAAATTTGTAATACCTATTCCCGGATCTATGAACACGGGAACAATACCTGTTTGGAGCATAGAAAAACCAAGGATAATGAAGTTTAAACCCGGAGGCACCATCATCACTACGCGGTCACCGCGCTCAAATCCTGCAGCAAGAAGTCCCCGGGCCACACAAGTTGTTTCAAAGGCCAGCTCTCTGAAGGAAACTTTTTTATATCGGGGGATACCATTTTTGTCACGATGGTTCTTTTCCGGGATTGCAATAGCCAGTGTATCCGGCTGTGAATTGGCCATGGCAATAAGAGCAGATGCTATGTTATATGTTTCCATGGATTTCTTTGAAAAAATCTAAGACCAATTTACCTATTGCCTCCTGTTGATCTTCCAGGATATAATGTCCGGAATCTTCAAAACGATAAACACGAGCCTTGGGGAGATACCTGATCCATGTCTCCAAAAAATGCCGGTCAAAAACCAGGTCTTTCATGCCCCAGGCAATGAGTGTTGGCGTATTGTGGAATTGACCTAAGTGGTCTTGAACATCAGTAACTATTTCGTATCCGGGGTCCTTTGGTTTAAGTGGTATATCCTGAACAAATCGGAGCGTAGCAATTCGGTTTTTCCAGGAATTGTATGGAGCCGTCAACCCTCTTCGGACATCTTTAGATAATCTGATTCGTTTTACACCTTCAATTGTTGCGAGTCCACTGAAAGCATTAGATGCACGAATCATAAAACCGCCCAGCCAGGTACGGAAAAACCTAAGTGCAAATGGAAAACTTTTGCTTTTAGGCAGATGAAAAGCTGCAGTATTCAGTATTACGATCTTTTTAACTGCTTCGGGATGCCGGTGAGTATAGGCCATTCCGATTATGCCCCCCCAATCATGCACCACAAGGTGAATGTTTTGGGTAATGGCTTTTTTTTGTAGAAAAGCCTCCAGATCTCTCACCCGTTGTTCCAGTGTATAATTATACTGCGAATCACCCGGTTTATCTGAATAGCCACAGCCAATATGGTCCGGAACCAGGCAATGAAAATAGGGGGAAAGTTTTTGAATGAGTTCTCTGTAATAAAATGACCAGGTCGGATTGCCGTGGAGCATTATCACCGGTTCACCTTCACCCTCCTCCACATAATGGTATTGATGCCCGCCGATCGTTTCAAAGTGGCTATCGAATGGATATAATTCAGGGCTCACTCCTTTCATATTAGTTTTCTGATCGGATTTGATGGAATTTTTTTCCAAGTATGATTTGCAGCAATTCTTCCGGCTCTATAAACATTCCTATCCTGGCTAACTTTTCACTCAGGTGTCCAACGATGTACCGGTATAAAATATCGGATTCTACTCCAAATGCACGGAACGCCTGAATCAGGTGGTGATCTTCGTTCTTATCTCCGTAAACAGATTTCATTATCCTCTTTAGTGCCGTTCGGTTTCTAATTCTTTCCCATCTGCCGGCTTTTCTGAAAAGCTCATTATACATAGCAACACATAAATCTATATGCCTTTTTTCATCCTGAGTGGAGATGGTTGTGCAAATGTTGCGGAACAATTTATCCGGCATAAATTTTTCATTGGCAAAAAATTCAAGGTATGCCGCACCTATTGCTTCAACGATAACTGCGAGGAACATACCTGTTGCCGGCATAAACCGTGCAAGCCACATATAACGATTTGCTCCCTTGATGAGAATAGCTGAAATGAATTCCTTTGCCTCCAGTTTTTCAACCAGGAAACGCCGAAAAGTGGCGGAATGCTTTGCTTCGTCATGTATAAATGTTGTCATCGCTTCCTGTATTTCACGATATCGTTTGTAGTGAATGATACCCATGGTTAACGGAGCAATTGCACTTTGCTCCACAACCAGGGCATGGTTGGCAATATCTTTCAGGCCGCGAAGCTGGCGCTTCAAAATCAGATCCTTCAACAGATACAGATCGCTATCATCAACCGGTATTTTTTTTGACTCTAAGATTCCCTCAAGGAGGTCTCGTGTATTTTCTAAGTCAATCAGTACCTGAGGTTCAATTGAATTTAGTTCACTACGAATTTTCGGTTTCAATTGATTCGATTCAGTTTCCCTTTGAATAATTCCTCGTTTGAATTCTTCCGTGACCTCATCGATCTGACTGGCTAGCCGGGATAACCCCAGAGCCTGTTCTTGCCTTTCAGCTTCTGTTTCGAGGTGTTTAATCTTTGTTCCGTCCCTGAATAGTCCCAGTCGCTTTAATTCACGTAAATCCAATAGTTCACGCTGCAGGATTTCTAGCTGATCTTTCAACTTTGTAAAAGATAATTCCAGCGATTTCAGGGGAGATTGAATCAAAAACGTACGATGAATTGTGGTCCTGTCAAATGGAATACATTCCGCGATATCTTTCAAGGCATCTTCTTCGAGGGGAAGTCGCTCCTGCACTATCTGAATAATTTTGCGCTCTATATTCTCTTTTACCATAGGTAAAACCATGAATGTTACTTTTGAGAACTCTTCCGGATCAAGGTTTTCCAAATTATCCTTCAGGTTGCCGGGAACACTCTGATTCCAATCAAATGCGGTGTCTTTGCTCCAATATTTCTCCTCACAATCCTTTGTATATTTTGTAAAATCATGTGTGGGTGTAATGTAGTAGTTAGGTCGCCCTTTGATAACGGGTTTGCGAAGAGATGGATTTTGATGATCCTTCATATTATGGCGATGGGTTGGCGGTTTATAATATCGGGTAATTCCAGTATCTGATAAAAGGCTCAAATTTTTTGGTAACCACTTTTCGTTCGTCTGCAGGTATTTCATGATTTAAGCGAACAAAACTCTTTTGATGCTCTACAAATGATCTCAATTTGTTTTCACAATAACCGAAATCATCAAGATGGATTGTTTCATATATTTTCCGCATGCTGTCCAGGGGCCTTTGAATAATATCTTCGTATGGTATTTCGACCAGTTGCCCCTCCGGTATCAAATCTTTTTCCAATAAATAACGTTGCATCATTTTCGAATAGGTGTTCAGGATAATCGAATTGATGTCAACAGATCTCGTTCCTCCAACAGCATAGATAGATTGCGTCACTTTCCAGAATTTTTTATTGGAAAGGTAAACTTCGTAGGGATTACGATGAATAAAAATGAATTTTGCATTTGGAAAAAGTGAAAGCAGGATTTTTATTCTTGCTGTATTGGGAGGGCTTTTAAGTACCAGCTGTTTGCTGTGATTGGCCAATGAGATCTTGTTCAGCAGGAAAGCAAATTCCTGTTTCCAAACTTCAAGTTCAGATTCTGGTATGTTTTCGAACAAAACATATTTCTGAAACTGTTGATTCATCATTTTTGGAAAAAAATAGCCCCATTGTGCACCTCTTGGATTTACGGATGTTGTCATCGTTGCATCTTCTTCACCGGGAAACCGGAAGGATAAGGGTACCCTGTGAACAGAATCCTTAAGTTTAAAAGAACGGCAAAAGAATTCAAATACTGGTAACAGTATTTTTTCACTGCTTAACATGATTTCAGGTAAGACCATTTGAAAATTTGAGTGATATCCCAATCGATCGTCCTTTACCAATAACTGATGCAGGTAAGAAGTGCCACTACGGTAAAAACCGAGAATAAATAGCGGATGCTTTGTTAACTTGTGTTGACTGATTTTTTTATTGTACATGGATAGTTCTATCCAGCGCAAAGGCTCAAACAGAATGGTTTTAATCAGCCAGGGCAGTAAATTTTTAATTCCTTTAAGACTAATTCCCCCGTTTTTATATGCGATCTTCACAAAAGTATAAATTGGCATCGGGAAAAGCCGGTTCATGAAAACAGGTTTGAATGTCTAAGTTATACTATTGTATTTTCCCTGATAGTATTATTTTTGCAAGCAACTCAACTCCTGTGCTGGTCAAGACTTACAGTCTTTATTACCCCGGGGAGCGTATAATCGTCCTTTTCTGGTGAATCTACAATTCATGAATATAATTTTTAAAAACGCATAAAGTGTAAGTGAAAAGGCCCGTTCATGAATATGGGAATTAATCGTTTATATTCAACATTATATAATCATAAAGCTTTTTAATGCTTGTTTCTTCGCTTTCAAAGCTTGTGCTTATGATAAGGTTCGGAGTTTCCGGCGGTTCATATGGATCATTTACTCCTGACAGATTATTTATTTTATCAGGATGACCATCGGGTAACATTGCTTTTTTGTAAAGTTGCTTGGTATCTCTTTTTATAAGTAGATCAAGATGACAATCGATCCATACCGTTTTTACATGAGGACCAAATAGTAAGAGTTCTTTTCTTATTTCTTCGTATGGATTGATAGCGGCGAGAATAGATATGATGCCATTTACTGCAAACTGGTTGGAAATAAATCCGAGCCTTCTTATATTCTCATGTCTGTCTTCTTTTGAAAAACCAAGATCGGGACAAAGTTTTTTCCGGTAAATGTCGCCATCAATAACTACGGCACGAAAGCCATTACTTTCCAGTAATTTTTTTACGCCGTTAGCAATTGTCGACTTGCCTGATCCGGACAAACCTGTTAGCTGAATGAATAGCATTGGCGGGTGTACTAAATGGACCTGTAAATCGTGAGCATAATCTGGACTGAAAGTTAGCTAACTTTAGAGACAGTATCCATTGTTACCGGACGGTAGGGAATGTATTTTTTGTAGCCCGTACGAGATTATTTCATGATCTCTTTCGCATTTGATTTACCCAAGGCCTCTGCATCCGCTTCGCGGCTGCCCGGCTTTTTCTTTTGTTCGCTTTTGCGAGCAAGCTCGCATCGCTACCAAAAGAAAAAGCCTCTCGCTATCGCGGAGGCCTTGTAGCCCGTACGAGATTCCCTGCCTGCGTGACGCAGTCAGGCAGGGAACTCTGTATCACCACCTTTACTAGCTAGATATTTACGAAGCCAATTTTTACCGGCAGCAGACTTTAAATATTTTTCTTGTTTTCGGGCAGAATCCCAGTCGGGATGTTCTTCCGTATAAATTATTCTCCATGGTTTATGACCTTTGGTAAATCTGTTTTTACCGGCATTATGTTCTTTTAAACGATTTACAGGAACAAGGGCAATTCCGGTGTACCATGTCTGGTCGGATGAGCTTTCTATTACATATACAAACGGCATAAAAAAAGCCTTGATTAAATCAAAGCCTTAATTTTTTGTAGCCCGTACGAGATTCGAAC
>JANWHX010000274.1 GCA_025450235.1 Chitinophagaceae bacterium
GATACACAGTCGATGGTTCAGATCCCGGGCCAAATTCAACTTTGTACACCGAGCCGGTAGCTATCAATAAGAACAGTTTAGTTAAAGCCTACGCGTTTTTCAAAACCAATTCAGATAAGTCATTGCCGAGTTCGGTTGCGTATGAAGAAGTAAAGGTATACCGATGGATGAATGCAGTAAAAACTTCCGGACGTGCAAAGGGAATTAATTACAGGTATTTTCAGCCTGAGGGAAATGTTGATATCGGTTCAATAAACGGCAAACCAGACGAGACAGGGGTGACGGATAACATTTCGATTACACGGAAAAAACGAAAAGATAAATTTGCTTTTGATTTTTCAGGGTACCTGAAAATTGAAAACGATGGAATCTATACCTTCTACCTGGAATCGGATGACGGCAGTCAATTACTCATTGATGACGAGGAAATAGTTAATAACGGCGGCTATCACGGTGCTGTTGAAAAAACCGGCAGGGCAGCATTAAAAAAGGGATACCACAAAATTCATGTTCTGTATTTTGACGCCGGTGGTGATAATTCGCTGAGGCTCTCAATACAACCCGAAGGAGGCGCTAAGGAGCAAATACCTGCATCAAACTTATCTCATTAAATATGAAGTGACTATCCGGATATAGCAACCTGCAATGGAACCACCCTTCCTGTCGTCAGGGCAGGCTCCGACACATAGCACACAATAGAAGGAAACACATAGATTTCTATCCACGCCTTTGGCGGGACAGGTTGTGAAACCTATGCGGTCTATATCCTATCCCGCATTATCTGCGGGACAAGTTGTGGTTCAAATAAATTCTGGTGGTTTTATCCGGATAGTCGCTAAATATAAAATCATTTGCCTTTGAAATTCGCCTTTCTTTTTTCCAAAAAAGCAGACGCCCCTTCCTTCATATCCTCTGTTTGAAAACACTCCCCGAATTTTTTTATTTCAAAGTCATAACCTTCTTGTGTATGATCAAAATTATTGACGCATTCAATCACCTTAGCCACTGCTACAGGAGCCTTGCTATGCACCAGCATCAACACGTCTTTTACTTTTGACAGCAATTCCTCCGCGGTTGTTACCTCGTTGACTATACCATATTGCATCGCTTCCCTGGCGGTGATCACCTTCCCAGTCATCAGCAGTTCCATCGCCCTGTTTCTTCCCGCCACCTGCGTCAGCCGTTGAGTCCCCCCATAGCCTGGTATCAAACCCAGGTTGACTTCCGGTTGTCCAAACTTTGCATTTTCACTGGCATAGATAAAATGACAGGCCAACGATAATTCACAGCCACCTCCTAGTGCAAACCCGTTCACTGCTGCTACTATTGGCTTGGGGGAATTTTCGATCTTATCAAATACTACTTGACCTCGCTTTGCAAGTGCGGCCGACTGGTCCGCCTTCAATTCCAGGAATTCACTGATATCAGCACCAGCGACAAAAGCTTTGGAACCCGCTCCTGTAATAATTGCCGAACGTATCTCCGGGCTACGATATACTTCATCAATTGCCTTCTCCAATTCATTGAACACTTCTTTATTCAATGCATTCATCTTATCGGGACGATTGATAACAATTGTGCAGATACCATCTTCAACCAGGACCAGCAATGTATTGTACATATCTATTTTTTTTCAAAAATAGGCAATACATTGCCTGGAACTATATCGTCTTTTTGTTGCGTTTTATTCGCAGGAAAATTTTGTAAATAGCAGCACTGCCCGTTGTCACAGCTACCATCATGATCATACCGGAGAAAAGTACCTTAAAGAAAAATAAGATCTCTTCTCTCCATGACATAGGAAAATCGTAGGAAAAACATCGTATAATAATATAGATAAACAGGCAAATAATTGCGGATGAATACATGGCTTTCATCCAGATGCTGTTTCGCTGTTACGCAAAAAATCGCCGCATAGGTTCCATTTCTTTTTATTGAGCGGCGAAGATATTGGGGGCAGCAAAACCGTGCCTTATTCAATTAGCAGATTGCAGGAAATATATAATGGATGGTAAATTCTGTGTCAGCGCTGACTGGCTATCAGGAGATTCAGATCTGTGTATTTCAGGTCGAACCGCTCGCTCAGGTAAAAATTAGTCAACGCACCTTTAAAAAGATAAATACCGCTGCGTAAATGCACCCGGTGCCAGACAAGGTTTTCAAACCCGCCCTCATCCCCTGCTTCGAGTAACAGTGGCATTAACACATTGCTGATTGCCTGCGACGCCGTCCGGGAAAAACCTGACGGAATATTCGGTACACAGTAATGGATCACTCCATACTTCATAAATATGGGATGTTCATGCGAGGTGATCTCTGACGTTTCAAAACAACCGCCCCTGTCGATGCTTACATCGATAACAACAGAACCGGGCCGCATGTTACTGACCATTTCTTCAGTAACCACCATTGGCGTCCTTCCCGTTTCAGAACCTAATGCTCCCACTGCCACTTCGCAGGTCTTCAACTGCTTGGCAAGCATTCTCGGTTCGATAACCGAAGTCCATAAACGGTGACCAATGTTATTCTGGAGTCTCTTTAAACGGTAAACACTATTATCAAAAACTTTCACCGAAGCTCCCAGCGCCAACGCGGCCCTGGCTGCATACTCGCCAACGATGCCGGCACCGATGATGATTACCTTGGTTGGAGCAATACCAGATATGCCACCCAACAACACGCCTTTACCGTGATTGGCCGAACTCAGGTATTGAGCTGCGATCAACATAACGGCGCTTCCGGCGATCTCACTCATGCTGCGAACAATCGGATATGAATCGCTGTCGTCTTTCAGGTTTTCAAATGAAATAGCGGTGATCTTTTTCTCCATCATTTTTTCCAGTAGTTCTGCCTTTAATACCGAAAGATGAATGGGGGAGATAATAACCTGTCCATGCTGCAGCAAGGGTATATCCTCATCAATTATAGGGGCACTTTTTACGAGTATCGGTGATTTGAATACTTCCGCCCGGTCGTATACAATTTTGGCTCCCGCTTCACTGTAGTCCTTATCCCTGTAATGTGAAGCTTCGCCGGCATTGTGTTCTATTATTACACTATGGCCATTGCTGACCAAAACACTTACGGCATCCGGCGTCAATGCGATACGGTTTTCCTGGAAGGCGATTTCCTTGGGTATTCCAATCATCATTCCCTTCGCCTTCGGCTTAATGTCCAGCGTTTCTTCTAAAGTCTCATAGCTGAAGGAAGTGCTTATTTTGGGTCTTTGCAGGCTCATGTAATATCCAGGGTTTGTTTTTTGTTACCAGTGCCATCCCGAAGACCCGAACACCCGAACGTTCAGGTCGGGTCAGTATTACCATGAACGCCTGTTGCCCTGACCGACGTGGCCGGCCGGAACTGTTGAGCAATATTCGGAGGGCGTTTCTTGGTGACCAAAATTAGCTTATTTTATCATCCGTCCGCAACTTCCTGTTTTTTTCATCCAATACTTCCATGTAAACGTGCAACGTGTTAACCGGGAAAATCCCGGGAGCTTTATCGGGCCATTCCACGAGGCAAATATTATTGCTATATAAACAATCTTCCACTCCGGCGCGGGTAGCTTCTTCTTCATCTTTCAACCGGTAAAAATCAAGATGGAACAGCGTTTTCTCTTTGCCAGCTTCTTTATACCTGTATTCATTGATTATTGAAAATGTTGGGCTGGTTACCGCATCTTTTATCCCTTTTACATCACATAATGCATGAATAAAAGTCGTTTTGCCCGCTCCCATGTCCCCGTGAAAGGCAACTACTTTCGTATCACCGGCCATTTTCCAAAACACTGTTGCATTTTCTTCAATGCTATCCAATGAAAATTTCAACTCCATTGCACAAATTTAACAGGAATAGCAACCATGTTGCCAAGATATTGCTGTAAGTCATTTGTTGCCGGAACAACGTTTAATAATTTTGCAAAAGGTATCCCAGAAAGCCGCTGAGGCCACCAGGAAAATTCTTGTGTTTTACAACTTTGTGCTCTTTGTGTCTTAGTGGGAACAAAACAGCATCTATGGAAAAAATACAATGGCAGGTTGAAGGAATGGATTGTTCCAATTGTGCACTTACGATCCGCCGCTATTTGGAAAAAGAAGGCATGAAGGATGTAAAAGTGAATTTTGCGACCGGTGATGTAAGCTTTGATATGAACGGGAACGCTACCACATCTAAACTGTCGAAGGGAATAGCATCTCTTGGTTATTCAGTAGCCAGCGAGCAACTCGCGAGGCCGAAGAAGAAACCTTTTCTCTCCACACATCTTCAACGTTTTTTTTTCTGCCTTCCGTTTACTCTTTTACTGATGCTGCACATGATACCCGGGCTTCATATTCACTGGTTGATGAAGCCATGGGTCCAATTGAGTTTAACCCTGCCTGTATATATAGTTGGCATGAGTTTCTTTGGCAGAAGTGCGTGGAAGAGCCTTCGAAATGGCCTGCCTAATATGAACGTATTGATCGCGGTGGGAGCCACTGCATCTTTTGTTTATAGTTTATATGGAACATTAACCGGCCAGGCTGCTGATTATATGTTTTATGAAACAACAGCCACCATTCTGACTCTCGTGTTTCTTGGTAATTATATGGAGGATGCGTCGGTGCATTCAACACAAAGGGCGTTGAACAAACTCGCCAAGACTCAAAAGGTGATGGCAAACATGATCGCTTTTGATGATCAGCACCGGGAACAAATTCACATGGTAGCAAATACCGAATTAAGGACGGGTGATCTTGTATTGATCAAAACCGGCGAACAGGTGCCCGCGGACTGCAAGATACTGTGGGGTGAAGTGGATGTAAATGAGTCTGTCCTTACGGGTGAAAGTGTTCCTGTACATAAAACAAAGAAAGATATTTTGATCGGGGGAAGTATTGTACAGGACGGAACAGTAAAGGCACAGGTAACAGCAGCAGGTAATGATACCGTTTTGGCAGGGATTCTTAATTTGGTAAAGCGGGCGCAGGGTGAAAAACCTCCAGTACAACTCTTGGCAGACAAGATCAGCGCTGTATTTGTGCCCGTAGTTTTAGGGATCGCCACATTGACCCTGGTTGTTAACTGGATCATTATCGGCGATTTTACTTCTTCTCTAATGCGAAGCATTGCAGTATTAGTGATAGCATGTCCGTGTGCCATGGGTTTGGCTACACCCGCCGCTATTGCCGTTGGCCTGGGACGTGGTGCAAAAACGGGAATACTGTTTCGAAATGCAACAAGTCTTGAATTGTTTAAGGATATCAGGCAGGTCGTTTTTGATAAAACAGGAACGCTGACAACAGGCCAATTTGTAATCAGTAACTGGCAATTGGCAAACAAAGGGATTACGGAAGAAGAATTTAAGAGGATTGTTTATTCAATAGAAAAATATTCGAATCACCCGATTGCAAAAAATATAACAGCTGAATGGATATCAAAAGCTGAGATAAGCTGGAAGAAAGTGGAAGAGATAAAGGGTCTTGGCATGAAGGCAGAAGATAATGAAGGAAACGTTTACCAGGCCGGTTCGTATAAAATAGCAGAAATATTTACGCAGGATGATCAACACAGTGTCTATGTCGTCAGGAACGAAGAATTGATCGGATGGATTGATGTGGAAGACGAAATAAGGCCCGAAGCGAAAACCGTTATTGCTTATTTACATTCAAAAAATATCAGGACAATCTTACTAAGTGGCGACCGGTTCAAAAAAACAAAACAATTAGGCGATCAGCTCGGTATGGATGAAGTGATCGCCGAACAAACGCCCGAACAAAAACTAAATAAGATTGCTGAACTGAATGCAACAACTCCTACAGCCATGGTCGGCGATGGAATTAATGATGCGCCTGCATTGGCAAAGGCGACGATAGGTATTTCTATGAGCGATGCTTCTCATATTGCCATGCAAACGGCATCAGTAGTGTTAATGAACAATGGCCTGAAGAATTTACCGACAGCATTGGGGTTGGGTAAACACACTTATTTAACGATCAAACAAAATCTTTTCTGGGCGTTTGCTTATAATATTGTTGCTATTCCTGTGGCAGCGTTAGGCTTTTTGACACCCACTTTCGGAGCCCTGGTAATGGGTTTGAGTGATGTAGTACTGGCTATTAATTCGGGCAGGCTTTTCCTCAAAAAAGTGACCTGAGTATTTTATCATGCAGGACGGATGAAATCATCATCTTTTTGGAGTAAAAAACTAGTCGTGAGTCGTGAAACGTGAATCGTGAGAAGCC
>JANWHX010000275.1 GCA_025450235.1 Chitinophagaceae bacterium
CAAATTATGGACCGATCATAACCTGCATGATCCGGGTATTACCATTCTTGAAGTTCTTTGTTATGCGTTGATGGATCTTGGTTATCGTACCGGTTTTCCTGTAAATGACATGATAAGAGAGGAAGACGGCTCAGTTACTGAAAATGCTTTTCATCCTGCTAAAAAAATTTTTACTACTGATCCTGTTACAATAAATGATTACAGGAGGATATTAGTTGATATGCCCGGTATTCGGAATGCCTGGTTATTTCCAAAAGATGAAAACGGTAATACATGGCATGAAGGGATCCGTTTGTTTGCATATTGCAAAAACAGTTTGCTGCTCCATGAATCAGACATCGATACACAGATCACTATTCCGGAAGACAGGCAACATGTACGGAACAATGAAGAAGTAAAGATCAAAGGCTTGTATGCCGTTAAAATAGAATTGGATGAGCATCCACTTTTTGGTGACCTCAATAGCAGTGTTGTTGCAATTAAATTTATAAAAGCTGACTTAGCTTCATCAGAAGCTCAAGTGGTCTTTCCACATTGGTCATCAAACGATTTAAAGGGTAAAGAACTCGCTTCAATGTTTAATGCTGATAAAATTACTGATGTAAAAGTTGAGCTAACACCCGATCCCAAAATAAAACCTGCTGAACTTGGAAAATTGAAAAGATCGAAATGGGAAACAAGATGGACGATAAAGTATGGCGCCGAACAAAGAGTATTAGATAAGGTATTGGTGAAGATGACAAAGATGCCGGATAAATTTAGTGGGCTTGTGAAAGGAGAAGACCTGGTAAAAGCGGTGAATGAGGTTCCGGCAAATGAATTTTTTCGAAAATATTGGCAACGTCCCCGTGAAATATTTAAAACATTTTCTCGTGTCAGGGAGAAGCTTATGCGACACAGAAATCTCTGTGAGGATTTTCTATATAATATTGGCACTGTTGATACAGAAGATATATCGCTTTGTGCGGATATTGATGTTGAGGTAAACGCCGACCTGGAATCTGTGCAGGCACAAATTTTTGCAGCTGTTGAAAACTATTTACTGCCGCCGGTGCAATTCAGCACTTTAAAAGAATTGCTTGATCAGAATATTCCTGTTGAAGAAATTTTTAATGGCCCTACACTTGAGCATGGATTTTTAACCAACGACGCCATGAAGAATGCCGATCTTAAACAGCAATATTATTCTTCTGATATCATCAGTCTGCTGATGGATATTCCCGGGGTGAAGAATATCCGAAATTTCCAGTTTTCAATTTCAAAGAATGGTGTTGTAAAACCAGTAACAGATAATTGGAAGATAAATGTGACACCTAATCATAAACTAAAACTGGATCGTGAAAAATGCAAGCTGCTTTATTTCAAAAATAATTTGCCATTAAATGCACTATTCCGTGAATCTATCAACAAACTCCGGTTACAGCAGGCATTGCAAACACATTTAAAATATAAAGACCCAGCTGATGCCATTGAATTGCCTGCAGGAAAATACAGGAGCCTTGATAAACATTATACCATTCTCAATGAGTTTCCGATGGTATATGGTTTAGGCGAAAAGGATCTTCCTAAAGAAGTGCCACCCCAAAGAAAAGCAAGAGTAAAACAATTAGAAGCTTATCTTACTTTCTTTGATCAATTGATTGCAGATTACTTCAGCCAGTTGCTGCATGTAAAAGATATGTTGTCGTGGAAAACTGATGTAAAACAAACTTACTTCACACAATATTTTTATTCGGACAGCGATGCAGAACAACTATTCTGGCAAAAGGAATTTCTTGGAAATGAATTGTCAAAAGACTTCATAGCAAACAGATCCAAGCCGGAGCAGGATTATCTCGAAAAAAAGAAGGGAATTAATTATTTAAAAGAATCAACAGCAACTTATCTCGACCGGCGTAATCGCCTGCTTGATCATCTTGTGGCAAGATTTGCAGAAAGCTTCAGTGATTATGCAATATATATGTATGGTTTGCCTGACGAAAAAGTGATTGATGACGAATCGGTTTCTCATGAATTGATAAAAGACAAATTGGATTTTCTCAAAAACTATCCTGAACTGAGTAGCCAGCGCAGCAAAGCTTATGATTATTCATTAAAAGAAGCTGAGATACTTGGTACAAAAGATATTTCCGGTTATGCACGTCGTATGATGGCTTTGTTGGGAATTAAGTTTGAAAAAGATGCTAGGCTTTCGGAAACAGATGAAAGCGGCAATGGTGGATTTTATATTCTTGAACACATTTTATTACGGCCTTCAAAAGATAAAGACACCTTATTAAGTGTTTGCCTCGATCCGGATTGTGATCATTGTGGTGAAGAAGATCCTTATTCATTCAAAATTTCAGTCATACTTCCTTTTTGGGTAAAAAGATTTATGAATATGAATTTTCGCAGCTATGTTGAAAGACTTTTCCGCAGTGAAGCACCTGCACATGTATTTTTAAAAATATGCTGGATCGATAAAAATGAAATGAAAAATTTTGAAAAAGACCAGGCAGATTGGATGAAAGCGAAAGCAGAATATACCGGTGCGCTGCCTGCACCAACAGATCTGCTACAAAAAAAATATTCTGTAGCATTGGACAAACTGATAACTACCATGCTTGGTCTGCGCACTGATTTTCCTGAAGCAACATTACATGATTGTACCGATAAGGACGAAGCAAATGATAACAGGGTATTTCTTGGTCAAACAGCATTGGGAACATTTAAGCCGAATGTGTCAACAGATATTTCAGAAAATGATGATTAAAAATTAAAAACGTTTTGTTATGCAAAACATACTCCCTCAATTTGAAGCTAACCAGGTTTTAAGCAATGCACACCTGAACCAGTTCATACAGTATTTAGAAGAGCAGGGACGGCTTACCCGTAATCACTTGCTTGGCGCAGGCATTGTCAGTGGACTTGATGTAAAAAGAAACACGGCAACTACTGTTTCAATATATGAAGGAGTTGGCGTTACTTCTGCTGGTTATCTTGTAATACCTGGCACTGATAACTGGCCGGCGCCTGATGAAAGTGGCAGGAGGTTTATCACTTACAACAGGAGGAAGAAGTATGAGCCCAAAAGTTTATTGGCACCTTACGCAGGAGATTTTGAAACAGTGGCAAATAGCTATTCATTGTTTAAAGGCACAACTAACGAGGTCTTTGTTTTAATTGAATCAACAGCTGCTAATACAACTGATACAAATGTAAAAAACCTGGCTGCAGCTGATTTAAATGATCATGTACTCATTCTCTTTCTTGAAATAAATGTAAAGGAATTGAAGAGTTGTGAAGGCGAGGATTGTATTGACCTGGGCCGGCAACTAACATATACTGTTCAACCGATACTTGTTTCAAGAACAGACGCAGATATTATTTTAAAAAATGAAAGCGATGCCACTTCACAACTTGATGGAGCTGCTGCTATCAACCTCGCCTGGCAAATGAGTGATATAGTTATTCCGAAACCTGACCTCACATTAGTTACAAGTGATCTTGTACGTGTAGAGCTGGCAACTATATATGGTAAGGTAATAGAACAGTTGGTTAAAAAATTGGGAGATACAAATGCCGCTATTGATAATAGTTTGAAAAAAATTTTGAGAACCAATGTAACCGCCATTGGTGATTTTCAAAAAAGGTTAAACGATATACAAACTTCTATACCTCCTCAAAAGAATCCGGGTATTTACCAATATGTTTATGATTTTGCCTGTGATTTTGCAGCAGCTTACCGTGAGTTGCAAGATGCAGTGCATGAATATTGTTCATATGAAGTGCCACCATCCGGATCTTATCCAGCTCATATCCGTCTTGGTGAAGTGCCAACTGCTGTTAATGGTGTTGCAAATTCATTCAATTTTCCTCCATCTGCGTATCGTCACACATTTGTTAATTCAAGAAATGTAGAAAGACAACGGAAAGCATTCCATACTGTCCAGGTATTGTTTGCAAGACTAACAAGTTTGACAGAGAACTTTAAGCCTGACCTTAATAAGGGCGATATCAGGATAACTCCAAGTATTGAACCGGGAACAGCACTCTCTGAAAGATCGATACCATTTTATTATGCAGCTGATGATGATGAGAGGTCAAAGTTATTGCCTGTATGGAATAGTGAATTTGCCAGGCAGGGAAAGCTGAATCGCATATACAACTATTATACAAATGCAAATATGAGTGTGAAGGATAAGTTCAATAATGGTCTTGATGTTTCAAAAGATGACCCTTTATTTTTCCCGCTGATGTATAATAATGAGCGGAGCAATTTTTACAGGATCGAGGGTTATACCGGTTTACAGTTACTGGATGTATTCGATGAGTTGCAAACATATATGCATAATTATAGTCTCCCTTTCGATCTTCAGCTTGTTGGATTGAATAGAGCTACACAGCTTGTTGTAAAAGAAATGCGTTTGCGATTCAATGACCTTAACAGCATGTATAATGTGATGTGTGAAGAAGTTCTTTGCCTTTTAACAACTGAACTCAATTATTTTAAAAACATAAGGCTTACAAAAAGATTATTAACAAGACCACCTGTTGTAGTTGCTACACCGGTTGCGGTGCCTCAGGAAACATTAATAATGCCTGCTGTTCCTGCTGCAGGTACATTTTTCTTCAGGGGGGAAAGAAAGAAGCAAAGTGTGATGATCAAATCAGCATCGAAAGCAGTAGAGACAATTGACCTGGGGATCGTTGATTCAACAGAAGACATTGTAAAACGAATAGGAAGAACTGTACCAACTAAAGATCTTGGAAATATAATCGGAACTATCGGTACTATTTTTATTCCTACAGCGGCATCTTCTTATGTGCTAAAATTGGTTGCCTCTATTGAAAAACTGATCGCATCATTAACAGAGGACTTTAATGATTTTAACAGTGATGAATATACAAGGTGCTTAACGAACATGCATACTGAAACGAAAGAGTTTATCAGTTTTGCCAAGCCACAATCTGCTGAATCTTTGTTTTCAGACAACAATATGGACAGGGAGGAATCATTAGGCTACCTGGAAAGATTATTGTATGAATGTGATTTTGAAAAAATACCCGCAATTGATGAAGAAAGAGATAAGCGGGAACATGAACTTGGATTTAATACAAATCTTGCTCAGTATATCGGATTGCATCCGGGTGTAGAGCATAAAGCAGGTGTGTGGAAAAGCGGCACTTTTATAGTCATATTCGATAGGGGTGGTCAAGTGATCGCTGATTTTTGTCTTCCTTACAGGTGTTGCGGAGGAATGAATACAACACAATTTGTATTGGGTGTTCTGAAAACTATTTGGATGGATGGGCAGGTGCTGGATAAAGATGGTGCGCCGGTTGATAAAGCAAAAGTAATCTTGAATGATGAAAGCCTGGCAGTTGACAAAAACGGTCGTTTCAGAAAGATCATTCCGCCAAATACCTTCCTTGTACTTAGAGCAAACGCTGATGGATTCGAGCCATTTGAAATATCTATAACTTCTGGTGAAGATGATATGGTGCAAGCAGTAAAAATGCTTAAGAAAGCTGAGATACCGATGAGTTCACTCAACATAAAAATAACAGACAACAGCAATCAACCAATTAATGAAGCAAATATAAAATCTGATGATATAGATGTTAAGACAAATAATGCAGGCGAAGTATTGCTCCGTGTAAAAGCAAATGCAAAAATTACGCTGACTATCACTAAAGCCGGGTTCTTGCAAAGAGCTGAAACAATAGATACGCAGGCGGCGGCTTTATCACTTAGCTATAAACTTACAAAGATCATTAAGCTAACCGGCGTTATCACAAAAACGGGCGGTACGGCTGTTCCAAATGCAAAGGCATTTATAGATGATAAACAAATAACAATTACAGGTAATAATTATTCTACAGAGCTTGAAGATAGCCGTACATACAGGTTAACAGTAACTGCACCTGATCTGCAAACATTTACGAAAGATGTAACAACGGGATTCATTGATATAAATATACCGGTGGAATTACAACCTGTGAAAACGTTGAATGTAAGAGTTGGCATATATGATAGTATCGAACAACCAAGACCAACAACACCTGTATTAACAACTCATGCTACTGTCTTTAACCCTGCTATAGTAAGTACGGGTGCAACAATAAGAACTACTGCTGCAACAGGAGGTATAAGAAGGGTAACTCCAGTTACTAGGGGTGTAGAAGTATTAGTTGAAAGAACAGCACAGCCACCATTGCCACCACCGCCGCCACCACCACCAGCTGACAAATTCAGGCTAAAGAATAATGGAAGTGTATCAACATTTATAAGTGATAAGCCGCAAACATTCAACGCCGGCCTGGGATTATTCGAGTCACAGGAGATCGTATCAGTTCATCGATTGGTTGTAAGAGATATGGCAACGCCAATGGAATTTGCTTCAGCATTAACCGTTAACGATAGTGATGTACTTGTACTGGTACATGCAGTGAGGGGAAAACAATCAGAGAACCAGTTCTCGTTCCTGATAGGGCTTGAAGGAGCAGCTCCTGGTGTGGATATAATTGCAAACTTTAATAGAGTTATGTCTGACGCTTTAAGTTTGGCTCCGCAACAATTGGCAATAGGTAAAACTATCGATGTAAGAGTATTTACTAAAGCTGATGCTGAAGAGATCGGCGGTTTGCTTGAAAGAAAAGGTATTCCATTCCTTAGAAGACAATTTGGAATTTAATAATAATAAAAAGAATGAGCCGGGATGTCCATATTATTCAACTGCAGCATTACGAAATAATAATGCGACAACAGAAAACTGCTTTGGATATTCAGCAACGGTTGGAGGAAATAAATACAATGTATGTATTACCGCGGATGGCAGAAAAAATGGACAAATATTTTTCAAGTGATGAAGTAGTAACAATTGATAAATTAGAATTAAACCTTGGAAAAATTAGTAAGGATGCTGACGACCGTGAATGGGCAAGACTAATAATTGAATGTCTAGAAGCCCAATTGAAATTAGTTTCGAGGGTAAATGCAAAAACAAAAAAGCACAGGAGACAACATCTTGCAGAGTCATGGATATGGTTTTTAAAAACTGGAGTCTTGCCTGCGGACAGTATTTACAATAGCGTCAGAGAAATAATTGCTGATTTGTTTGCAGAGAAGAAGGCAATTACTGCTTTTGATGAAGAAACAAAAGAATTGATCAGG
>JANWHX010000276.1 GCA_025450235.1 Chitinophagaceae bacterium
GCCTTTTTCACATTTGTAGATAAGTAGTGATGAATAAAAGCGATAAGTAGAATAATTTTTGTGGTGATTGTGTATGGCAAAACCAATCTTTAAAACCTACCAGCAAAACCAGGTGTATTTGTTTCCTCCGAGCCTGGAAGATATGATAGCCATCAATCATCCGGTACGAGTGGTCAGTGAAGTGATGGACCGGATCGATATGGATATCATTATCAAAAAATACAAAGGAGGCGGCACGACGAGCTATCATCCGCGGATGCTGTTAAAAGTGCTGATTTACGCGTATCTCAATAATGTGTACAGCAGCCGCCGGATGGAAGCATCGGTAAAAGAGAACATTTATTTTATGTGGCTGGCCGGGATGCAGCAACCCGATCATCATACCCTTAACCGGTTCCGCAGTGAGCGGTTGCGTAATATATTAAAGGAAGTATTTGCGCAAGTGGTGCTGCTGTTGGTGGACAGTGGTCATGTCGGTTTACAGGAGATCTATACGGATGGTACCAAGATCGAGAGCGTGGCTAACCGGTATACGTTTGTATGGGGCAAGGCGATTAAAACGAACCGGGAAAAAATAAAGCAGCAGTTAAAAGAGTTGTGGAAGTATACACAGAAAGTAGCGGCGGACGAGAAAGGCGATAATACACCGCCAGATTTTGATAAGATCGATAGTAAAACGGTAAAAGCCACTATAGAAAAAATAGACGCGGCCCTTAAAGAGGTGGAAGTAAGCAAAGAAGTAAAACAAAAATTAAATTACGCTAAGAAGAACTGGCCGGCTAAACTAAAACAATACGCAGATCAGGAAAAGATCCTGAAGGGTCGCAACAGTTACAGCAAGACAGATACCGGAGCTACGTTTATGCGTATGAAAGAAGATCACATGCTTAACGGCCAGCTTAAGCCCGGTTATAATGTACAATTATCCACCAATAACCAGTTTGTAGTTAATTACAGTTTACATCCCAATCCCACCGATACCCGAACACTGATCCCGCACCTGGAACAACATAAAAAACTGTATGGTTCAATGCCCGAAGTACAGGTGGCTGATGCGGGTTATGGCTCGGAAGAAAATTACCAGTACCTCCATCATCATAATATTGAAGCGTATGTAAAACCGGTAGACTTTGACCGCAAACAAAAAAAGAACTGGCAACCTAATCCTTTTGCCAGTGATCAATTGGAATATGACGGAAGTAAAGATGTTTACTTCTGCCCGGCCGGCACGGAAATGAAAAATACAGGCCAGTACAGCACAAAAGAAAACGGGTTTAGAAAAACCTATACGCTCTATAAAGCAACCGGCTGCAGGAACTGTCCCCTGAAGGAAGCCTGCCATAAACAAAAAGGCAACCGCTTACTGAAGGTAAACCACAACGGACGCACACTTAAGCAGCAGGCCCACGAACGATTGAAAACACAAAAAGGTATTTTATACCGCAAACAACGGCCCGCAGATGTCGAACCTGTGTTCGGTAATATCAAATCCAATAAAAACTTCAAACGCTTTTTACTCAAAGGCATCGATAAAACCGAGATCGAATGGGGATTACTCTGTATCGCACATAATTTAAAGAAAGTTGCCGCTTAAAACCGGTGAAAAACCGGCGTGTTTATATAATCTACGCTACCAGCTTACAAGGAACCTGCTGCAACAAAAAATAATCTGACACACTAACCAACTACATCCATCAACTAAAAAACAAAAAAGGCCATCTCTTTTGAGACAGCCTCTTTTTTCTTTTTCTTAGTTAGCGGAATTATCTATGTTGTTCTCAGAAATTAATTACGAGGAAAGAAAATTTTCATTCCTATCAATAAAATATAGGGTGCCGCTGCGGCAGATAATGCCAGGAACAAATCCCTTCTTTTATTGGAATTGTTGTTCCAGGAACTTGAAAACCTGTTATAGATTTTCTGATCGTGTTCGTTCACGATAAAAATGCGGTGGAAGAGAGCTGTAATAGCCACATAAACTCCTAATGCATAAAACATGGCAACAGGATGCGAACTGAACCAGGCATTCTTTACAAATCGCAAGAATAACATCTCCAGGAAAAGTATCCAGCCACCTACTGAAAGAGACAGCAGGTACATCGACTTTAACCTTACATGCAATTCATCGGGGAAATAGCTTTGTCTACTACAATAGTTGTAGATAGTGAAATAAACGTATTCAAATTTTTTCACGGGTTTGGGATTTAGGGTAATTCGGATCAAAGTACAATCTATAAACGGTTATTAAAAGCGAAAAGTGTGGTTTTACGGCAGAAAAATATATACCATAGTAAATTGATTATCAATTTATAATACATGAAATTAGTCCCATGTTTTTTAATAAAAATTGCCCCGAAAATTTGGTAATTCCAGATGTAAAACAATTAATGGTGTACATTTAAAATAGCGAATCCAATTGATCATTATTGGACAATTTCAATACACCAAAATGAGAACAATAGCGGGCCTGATTTCATTAGTATTTCTTTCAAATTCCCTACATCCACAGATGTCAAACAGGATGACTCAGCGGATTGACAGCATAATTTCGCCATTGGTAAATACGAATAATTATGGAGGTACTATACTGCTGTCAAAAAATGGCACCATACTGCACCTAAAAGCATATGGAAAGGAAAACAGGGAATTGAATGTAGATAATGCCCCGGAAACAAAATTTTTCCTTGCGTCTGTATCAATGATTTTTACCGCAACAGCGATTCTTAAGCTACAGGAAGAAGGCAAGTTAACGATTGATGATCCCCTCACTAAATATTTTCCGGCTAATAAAATTTGGACCGGTATTACTTTACGTCAAATGTTAAGTCAGCGATCGGGCATACCAGCAATCGGCGCAAACCGACGGGTGAATTATGATAGCATGACCAAATTCAATCAAACTGCCACCAGCCTGATACAGATGTTTGAAAAAGATAGTTTGCTTTTTCCACCTGGTTCCAAATACAATCATGGAAGATCGGAGTATATTTTACTTGCCAGGATTATTGAAATGGTTTCGGGAAAAACGTTTGGTGATTATCTCAAACAATCCATTTTTGAACCGTTGGCCATGAAAAATTCTGGACATTACGTGAATGATAAAGAAACCATACCATTTTTGGCAAAGGGATATGCGCCAAAAGGGTTGTTTGATATGGAGCTGGCATTTCAGTTGGATGCATCCTCTAAGACTGGTCACGCCTCCATCTATTCCACCGCTTACGATTTAGATTTGTTTGCCCAAGCCGTGTTAGGAAACAAACTATTAAGTAAAAAATCCTGGGAAATGATGTTTACCGACCATGGCAATCAGGAGGGTTTTGGATGGTTTATTCGACCGCACCTTAACAGGGATAGAGTTCTATTGAATGGCAGGTATCCCGGTTATTCATCCTATTTCGCTATTTATCCAAAAGAAAAATTGGTAGTAATAGTGTTATCTAATAATTATACTTCTGTGCCCACCGATATGGGGATGATGATGGCTGCTGCAGTATTAGGGGAAAATTATGAACCGCTAAAATTGAGCAATACCAAATTGGATGAATCGTTCGCAAAAAAGTTAGTAGGCACCTATAAGTTTGGTGAAAAATTCTATCAGCCAAACTTCGCTTTGTCCGTAAGAGTTGAAAATGGTTACCTGTTTACTCCCTGGGGCGGATTTATACCAATCGATAAAGGGGATAAAAACTTCAAGGAATATATTTTGCGACCATATTGGTCCTCGATTCGCTTTGTTGAAAACTCAAACGGAGAAATAATTGAAATGATGTTTGATGAACATAAAGGAATAAAGATCAAATAATCTACCTATTTAATAGTATATATCTTTTTAAAAACCTCGAGTCGGTACGTTTCTCAGGCGCTGTCTCCCCACAGCAATAGCATCAAATTATCCAACTACGGGCAATACTCAATATAGTGATGCGGGGGACGCGCCGTGGCCAAACTGAGATCTTCTTTTTCCAGCTATTTATATTACGGCGCGTCCCCCGCGACGCTTCAATTGCAACTTGATTTTGTATTTCTAAATTACTTCAATTGCTGCGGGGAGACAGCGCCTGAGAAAGAAGGAACGAGGATCAAATAATCAAACCTTTAATGATAAGTTAGCGCTGATTCAAGTTCCTCTAGTGTTTTTCCTTTTGTCTCCTTTACTTTTTTCCAAACAAATACAAATCCAATAATACAAATTACAGCATACACATAAAATGTTTTATCCTGCAACTTATTATACAATACAGGAAATGTGAACGTCAGAATAAAATAGGCGGCCCACAAACATAGTATAGCAACGGATGTGGCGGTTCCACGAACTTTATTCGGAAAAATTTCTGAAATCAGAATCCAGGTTACAGGCGCCAATGTGAATGCATAAATACCAATGGCGGTTAATAAGAACCAGGAAACGGAGGAAGATTTGATTCCGAGTAATTGCGAAATAAATAAATACAGGATAGCCAACCCAGCCGCTCCGAATAGCATGAGTGGTTTGCGTCCGATCTTATCAACAAGACCCATTGCCAGCAATGTAAATAGAAGGTTTACTCCACCGATAAACACTGTTTGCAATAATTGGTCGTCTTTAGAAGCGCCGATACTTTCAAAAATAGTAGCGGTATAATTAAACACTACATTAATTCCACACAATTGCTGGAATACAGCCAAGCCAATTCCTATCAACACTGCTGGGATTACATTGCTATCGAAGATTGCGCTGAATTTTACCTTAGTAACCGATTGAACAGTTTTTTGCATATCAGCAATTGTTGTTTCGCTGAATCTTTTGCCACCAATTTTTGCAAGGATGTCCGAAGCCTTATCAATCTTGTTAACCTGAGCCAGCCACCTGGGACTTTCAGGCAACCATAAAACGCCGATGAAAAATAATAGAGATGGTATAGCGCCTAGTCCGAACATCCAACGCCATGCATCATCACCGTTGTTTCGAAGTGAATAATTAACAAGATTTGTAATTAAGATTCCTAATACAATTGTTAACTGGTTTATCGCTACCATCCTTCCCCTATACGGTGCTGGTGCTATTTCCGCTATATACATCGGCGAAAGCATAGAAGCCATTCCAACACCAATACCAGCCAAAAAACGGGCGGCAATGAACAAATCCCTATTTGGAGCGAATGCCATCAATAATGACGATATACCAAAAACTGCCGCAGCCATTAATAGACCGGGTCTTCTACCTTTCTTATCTGCAATTTTACCCGCCGTAATACATCCGATCATTGCACCTAATGCTAAGCTACCTGTAGCAAAACCTTCCCAATATTCGTTGAGGTTGAATTTATCTTTTAAAAAAGGCAATGCGCCCGAAATCACAGCGAAATCAAATCCGAAAAGATAACCTCCCAATGCGGAAATAAATGAAAGGGCCAAAATGTAGAGTGAATTGTATTGCTGGCGTCCGCTTGTCATAGCAAGAATCGTTTAGTGATCGCAAAACTGCTTTTATTTCTTCAACAAAAGGATAGAGATTGTATTTGAAAAGATGGATAATATTATGCAAATGGCGAATGACGGATTTGCGAATGGCGAATTCCTTATATGTATCAGAACTGAATAAAAAAATCAGCGGGTTTCAACGTTGAGTCTTCTCTTGCCACGATATTTATTGGGAGACACGCCCACGATCTTGGTAAACATTCTTGAAAAATAATAAGGATCCTCTATTCCTAGACGATCTGCGATTTCGTTTACACGCAAGTCAGTAAACTGTAGGTACTGACAAGCTTTTTGTGTTTTCAGGTGATTGAAATATTCAATGATTGAAAATCCGGTGCTTTTTTTAAAAATTGCGGCAAAATGCGATACGGATAGATTTACCGCGTTTGCAATATCCTGTAACGAAAGTGTTTTGTCGATATGTTTCTGCAGGTAATTTACACATAGCGTAATACTGTCCTTCTTGTCTTGTGTTGCCAGGTAATTGTAATTATTATCAAAACAACAGGAGCCTAAAAAATACTGAAGGGCCATACTGGCATAACAAAGATTATCTACACTATATCCTCTTTCAACGCTTGTATAAATTTCTTCGAATAAGTGAAGCCGGTTTTCCTGAAAGGAAACGGATGCTACATAGTCTCCCATTCTTTTAAGCATCATGTTAATGATATCCAGGCTACTGGCCCCTTTAAAATGCATCCAGTAAATTGTCCATGGCGCCTGGTCATCGGCACCGTATTCATGAGGACTGTTTGCCGGCAACAACAGGAAGTCACCACCAGAAACAGTATATTTCTTATCGTTTATTAAAGCCCATCCATTTCCCCTTACACAGTATATCAGGATATGTTGGTTCACCCCATGGCTTCTCTGCCTATGGTGAAACAGGGCATTGGGATAGTAACCAA
>JANWHX010000277.1 GCA_025450235.1 Chitinophagaceae bacterium
CAACACTCAGATTATGTGTCTGTGCTTTCCCTGTCCGGAAAAAATTGTCAATATTATCGTAGCGTTTTATTCCTGCAGGGTATTTCGGACCAAAAAAAGTTCCGGAGGTACCGCTGAACGTACTGGAACCTATTCCGTTGGTGCCGATACCATAGTCATTATTAAGCGGGGCAGTACGCGTCATTTCCTTTATCCTAAAGCTATTATCATAGTTAACGCCGACTTTCCATCCGTCGCTTCCGGTGGCGGCCTTCTTGGTCGTAATCACAATAGCACCGGAACTTGCCTGGCTACCATAAAGGGCAGTAGCTTCAGGACCTTTCAATACTGTTATCGTTTCGATATCGCTTGGATTGAGATCGGCAATCCGGTTAGTATAGTCATTGTTGCGGTTTGGTAAGTCAGACGCAAGCCCGATACCTGTACCTCCGTTAGAAGTCTCATTAATAGTTGTATTATCAAGTATAATACCGTCAACAACAAACAAAGGCTGATTATTTCCTGTCAAAGAATTATAACCCCTTAAGACAATCTGCGACGACGCGCCAGCTTGTCCCGTACTGGGAGTAATCGTGAGTCCAGCAACCCGTCCCTGCAAACTATTCAGGAAGTTCTCTCTTTGTGTTTCTGCAATTTCTTTTCCTCCCACTTTCTGCGCTGAATATCCTAGTTCACGGGAATTTCTTTTTATATCCATTGCTGTCACCACAACTTCACCCATGGTGTTATCAGATGTTTTAAGACTTATTCCGACTGTGGCACCATCACCTGGTGTTACATCCTCAGGTTGGAAACCTACGTAAGAGAACTGCAATGTTTCTCCCGGACTAATCTGGATACTGAATTTTCCATTCGCATCGGTCTGGGTAAGGCGCCGGGTGCCCTTGACCCTGACGGTGACTCCTGCCAATGGACTTTTATTATCTTCCGATATTACCGTGCCTGTGATGGTCCTCTGCTGTGCATAGAGGGCCGTCGGCAGTACCAGTATCATCAGAGATAATGCTACTAATAAATGGAGAATTTTTCTCATAGCTTGTTGTTTTAGATATATGTTTAATAAGCAGTTTCCACGAAATATACATCGCTAAGCGTATGCAGTTAAAATTCAAACGCATAAACCCAGTTACCCGTTGCCGGAGCGACGATCATATAACTTTAATACCCGCGTCTGAATAAGGTCTTAGTAACGGATCATCAAAGGGTAATTCGGTGATAAGGATATCGATTTTACTTAACTCGCAAATATGAATAGGTTGAAATGTATTAATCTTTTCGGCGATCGACAAACACACAGTTTTCTGAGAAGACTCAATCATGGCCCTCTTTAGCTGCACCACCTCCCAATCATTATCAGTAATTCCATGTTTAAGATCTATGGCATTAGTGCCCAGGAAACAGAGATCCGGTTTCATTTGCTTTATTTTGGCTATCGCCTCGGAACCGACAGTTATTTTAGAGCTTTTTGAGATCTTATCACCTATAAGGATAACATCAATATTTGGGTGATGCATGTATTCAAGGATTGCCGCAATGCTACCGGAAATGAAAGTAGCCTTTAGTTGTGGCGGCAGCGAACGGGCCATCTCCAGGATGGTTGTGCCCCCGCTGGTTAATACGAACATTCCATTGCTGATCAGGCTGATGGCCTTCTGGGCGATCTTTCTTTTTTGACTTTGGGAATAAACTTCGTTTGGAGGGAAATGAACCTGGCTGAAGGAATGAGATAAGGCTCCTCCATGTACTTTTATAACCTTTCCTTCTTCAGCCAATTCCTGGAGATCACGACGTATCGTGTCTTCCGAGACATTGATATCCACGGAAAGTGAAGAGGACAGCACCTTGTTGTGCAGGTTTACCTGGTGCAAAATATAAGCCTGCCGTTCTTTCTTAAGCACAGTTAGTTTCTGGGCTTAAATATATGGTAAATTCCTGCACAAAAACGCACAAACAGGAAAAAATTAGCAGGGTATGAAAACTTGTGGATAACCATGGATTACAATTAATTCGAGGTATCAAAACAGATTGTAGTAAATGCAAGTCGGATAAGGAAATCAAAAAAAAATCCCGCCGGCTGCGGGACAATATCTTAATATCAAAATATCTCAATATCAAAATATCCTAATATCTCAATATCAGAATCTCTATTATTAATACGTTTCCTATTTCGTTCCGTTTCCGAATGTAAACCGCGCCGTAAACCCTATTGCTGCCGGTTCGAAATTAATATCCCGTACTAAATTCAGTTCAGGTTTCCAGTCAAGTGAAAGATTAAGCGGCAAGTTGACAAATTTATAATCCAATCCCACTACTCCTTGTGCTCCGACATTGGTATTCGTTACGTCTTTATTTTTGTTGGGATCATATGTCTTAACAAAGGCGAGATACCCGCCACCACCATAATACCACTGTATTCCCGATGTCCCAACTGGTTTATGCATTTCCACCAGGGCGCCGAGAGACAATGGATCCCCAAAAGAGAATAGCGCTTCAATCGCTGTCCTTTCGTTCATGAAATGTTTTAAAGATATAGAGTTGCTGACCATCGGAGCGCTGCTGCTGAGCCGTACGCCTAAAGCTGTTTTGTAGGTATCCTGCGCTGAAAGGGACGTAAAAAAACATATTCCTGAAATACACAGGAAAGAGCAGAGCATTTTTTTCATGGTGAGTTTATTTTATGAACTGAGAACGAAAAACAATGCCCCAAAGTCTAAATGAAATGCAAAAGTGCAGAAGAAAGTGAACATGTAATCAAGAACCGGAAATCCGAAAGCAACATTTTAACAAACCTCATTCAAGAGTTACACTTTCGGATTTCGGTATTGTATCATTTGAGTTGTTTCATGCCTGCTCCAACGGAGTCCTTCGGACCGAGAAGTAATATTTGAACCACATAGGCACATAGAAACATAGGCTTTCACATAGAAGCATACCTGCCCGCAGGCAGGCCTATGTGTTTCCTTCTATTGTGGACTATGTTCTTATGTGGTTCAAATTCGGTGGCATCGGATTTCCCTGCCTGTTCGGCAGCCAGGGAATTTAGGTATTCGGATTTTCTCCCTTCATTCATACATTTCCAATTTTGACTTCGGTCTTTTATCATCCAACCACTTGAATGTCGGCAATCGCATCTCCGAAGGACTTTTTTGCCGGATAGGCCATAGCGTGCCGGTTACACCGCTGCGGAAAACAACTTTAAACAGCTCTTTGCTTCGGAAATAAATGTCCATGACGTCGGATTTCGATTCATTGACGCCAGTATAAGAACTGTCTTCATCTTGTATATAATAAATACATTGAGCTGAACCTCTCGCACGTACCGAATCAATATTCCCATCGGTAAAATAGCCATCAATACGTGTCGATTTCACCTGGTTGAATGCCTGGATATTCAGTTTATTCGCCATAAAGCCGTTTTCAAAAGCCTGCACCCTGTCTGCTTTTTTATTTTTTGTAAAAAGCAGAAGTGTATCACCGGTAATCTGGTTTTCCTGCGACCACACTACTGGATCCTGGTATAAACGAAACACAGAGTCCTTGAATGAATAAAACAGGCTGTCACACGCAGCCTGCAATGAATCGTTGAAAATGCGAACATTCCGGTAGGCTTCGAAGTAACGGTTAGCACTGTCTTTTTCGTTGATCGGAACCCATCTTGTTCCCCTGGTTGTTTTTATCAACACTGAATCTTTATACTTGCTGTGAAGACCGGCTTTACCTGACAAAAGAGAATCTGCTGTTCTGATATTCGTAGCTAATGAATCAATCGGTTCCTTTGACGGAGGAACACTGTCCGCAATGTTGGTGTCGCTTCTGACCGAATCTCTTGTCAAATTAATTTCATCATGCTGTTGAATGATAAGAGTATCGTTCCTGGTAATCACGGTTCCGGATGAATCGTTATCGCGATTGGTAGTGATAGTATCGTTGATCACACTTGAATCAGTCCGGGGAACAGGCATTCCCAACGATTTCTTTGACCCGTACAGATCCGTAAGCCGTGCTGAGAAAAGTGTGTCCGCTGTAATAAGAATGGAGTCATTGTCCTGTACGATGATCATTAGTGGCTTTTTGACCGCCATCATCGCCTCTGTTTTTTTATTGCGGAAAATAATACCTCCAATGATCGTGGTCTTATTCTTTTTATCGACAATGATAGCATTTCCCTCCAATCGCGATATCCCCGTGCTGTCATCAAAGCTCGCACGATCACCCGTTGCTTCAATATCCCCATCGACGATAGTTGGTCGTTGCCCGAATTCCGCTTTCCCGGTTTGCTGGTTATAATATCCTTCTCTTGTTTTAATAACCCGGCCACCGCTATCCGTGATCGTGGTCATAGAAATAAACCTCGTTGTCTGGGATCGTGTGTTATAAAGTAAAGAATCTGTGACTATTTGATACGCCGGATCTTTCAGAAGAACATTCTTTTTGAAGTAGATATCATGCATGTCGGCATAATACCAGCCTTCGTCACTGGTCAGGACCGATTTTTTATTGATCACTTTACCACCGTGTTTATAAATGCCGATATTGGTCTGCATGTCATATTCAAGATCAGGAGTAGTCAGCGTGCCTTTGCCATCAGTAAGCTTTACGTTGCCATCCAGGTAAGCAAGCTTCGGCTTGATTAAATAACGCAGGTGATCGGAATAAATATTCGTGGTATCGGAATCATTTATATGCACTTTACCCCAGGCTTCAAATACGTTCGTGTTGTTGTTGATGACGCAACTATCGCAATAAAACAAGGTCTTTCCCTGTTTTAGTTTTACATCCCCGGCGATGATCGTCAGCTGAGTGGTATCATTAACTGTTTTAAACGTGAGTCGCTTCGTAGCGCTCAAGATTTCTACTTCCTCAAGTGTGTCCGCGGCAGGCCTGGCAACAGTATTTTGTGCATAAAGTGCAAAATTCCCTGTAAGTATGGTGAAGAAGAAAATACAGGTAATAAATCTCATGCAAGGTTTTATGGGCTTCACTACGGGATCGTATCTTTTTTCGAAGGCGAAGTTAGTGCCCCGCCTTTATCCTTTTTGCCAAAGACTGAGAAATTAAGATAACGTTTTGGATGTGTCCGCAGATCATCTACCAATATTTCTGCGCTAAGAATAAGATCATTTAGTTTATTGTATAGTTTTTTATCATGGATCAAAGCGCCAAGTGTTCCGTCGCTGCTGGACAGTTTAGCAATGGTACCCTTCAATTGCGAGATCGCACTTTCCAATGTATCCATAGTTTGCTGCAGGTTCAGCCTTGCTAATTTTTCCGAAAATTCCTTAAAATTACTGATGGTGGATGTGATGCTGTCATTATTATTTTTCAGGTTTTCGGTAATAGAATTAACATTACGCAGGCTGGCCGCGAGCGCACTCTTCTCCGGATCCAACATCCTGCTTAGCGAACCGGTGGCGGAATTAAGATTTGCGATGGCCTGTTGCAGGTTGTTTTTTGTATTTCCATCCAACACTTTGTTAAGGTTGCTGAAAACAACTTTAAGCGAATCAAGCGACACCCTCACATTGGCAAGAGTAGAGCCGGCCTGTGACGGAAGATCGCCAAAGAGACCCGGGTCCTCACGAGTCAGAAGTACATCGCCGTCTTCCAGGTAATGCGTCGTATCGCTTCCTTTTTCAATCGTGATATTAGAACTTCCCAGCAAACCGGCGGAGATGTAGGCTACGGAATTGGCTGGGATATTAATATCTTCTGCAGTCACGCTGATGGTTACTTTTATCCCATTCAGGTTCTTATCAGTGGGCTCAAAGGAGTAAACATTCCCGATAACATAGCCATTAATCTTGACCTCATTTGACCTTGCTAATGATCCTAATTTGGTGAATACCGCATAAATTTTCTTGGTCCGGTTGAAAATATCCTTTCCTTTAAGATAATTAAATCCGATGATGAGGACGGTGAGAGCGGCTATCGTCAATATGCCGACTTTGGTTTCATTGTTGATCTTCATGAGGTTTTTTTTTCGGTTCCCGATAATTTTCTGCACAGATCGGGAGTCGGGAAGGTTTTTCTTCCTGCCAAATTAACCATTTATTTTTAAACAATTAATTGATTATAAGGAAAAAGGACAGGCAGAAGTATCATGCCCATCCTTTTACAAAGGTAGCGCACAGAGAAAACAGAGGAAAGGAGGAAAGAGTATGGAGTTAAATGATATAACCGGCCAGATCATCGAAATAAATGCGCAGCATTTCTCCTTAACTCTTTTTTCTCTGCGCGAAAATA
>JANWHX010000278.1 GCA_025450235.1 Chitinophagaceae bacterium
AAATAAGGATGCTCGAAAGCCACGATTCGTGTCTCACGAACCGGAAATGAAATCATGCAGTTTGTAAAATGACGTTGCATATTTCGAGTATTAAAGAAATCATACATTAATATCTGTGAAGTATTGTGGAAAAATTGGTTCATGAAGACACGAACCAAGGCGACGGCCTCCTCCTTCAGGCGATCATTATTCTTCCTTCATTTTCTCTCTTACAACAACCAGGTCTTTCAGATCTACCTGCATGGGCAACAAACCCACCTTGACAACGGCTCTCTTACCACGCAATTCCAACACCTCTCCTACCTGGTGATTCAGTTTCATTTTTACTTTATCACCTGCTTTTATATCTCCACCGATCTCTGCAAATCTTGAATCTATCTTTTTCTGCATTTTATTCACTGTCTTTTTCTCGTCCTTCTTAAAAAGCAGCGCATTCATTTGTTTGATCACCTTACCTTTATCTTCTTCCTTCCGCCATTCGATCAGCAATTGCTTCAGTTTCCGTTCCATGTCTTTGAGGTAATCAATTCGTTCTTCCGAGACACGGTTCTGTTCTTTCAATAATTGCACCTGCTGATCATGCTTTTCTTTATTCATCACCCGCTCCATCTCTTTTTTCAAACGATCATTTTCTTTCATGGCTAAGTGCAATTCCTTTTCCTTCTTTTCGAGATCACGCAGATCCTGCTCTGTTCGGTTCAATAGTTTATCCAACCGGTATTGGTCTTCAGCTACCAGGCTCCTTGCCCTGTTGATGAGGTCCTTGTTTAAACCAATTCTTTCAGCAATAGAAAAAGTGTATGAGCTGCCCGGCTTTCCAATTAATAGTTTGTACTGCGGTTGAAGGTTTTTTTCATCAAAAGCCATGGCGCCATTGATGATGCCCGGAGTTTTGCCTGCCATTATTTTCAGGTTCAGGTAGTGTGTCGTTACAATGCCAAAAGCATGTTTTTTCGCCAGCTCCTGCAATATCACTTCGGCAAATGCGCCACCCAGATTCGGATCACTGCCACTTCCCAGTTCATCAATAAAAAAAAGTGTTTTGCCATTGGCGTTCTCCATGAAGTATTTCATGTGAACAAGATGACTGCTGTAGGTGCTCAATTCAAACTCTATGCTCTGCGTGTCCCCGATATGAATCATCAGCTGCTTGAAAATCCCGAACTGTGATGAAGGATCAACAGGAACCAGCAACCCGCTTTGCACCATCATTTGCAACAAACCAACCGTTTTTAATGTAACAGTCTTACCTCCTGCATTCGGTCCGCTGATCACCAGGATCCTCTTTGTATCGTCCAGGGTAATGCTCACCGGGATAGTCGGTTTGTTTGTTTTTTGATTATATAAATATAAAAGAGGATGATAAGCCTGGACCAATTGAACGTGCGCTTTATCTAATACCGAAGGATATTCTCCTTGTATGTCAGCCGCCAATTTCGCTTTTGCCCTGATAAAATCATATTCGCCAACCACCCTGTGGTAAGCAGCAAGCAACGAAGACCAGGATGAAAGTTTCGCCGTCAACTCCCTCAAAATCCGATAGACCTCTTTACGTTCGTCATTTTCGAGTTCATACACCTCGTTATTCAACTCCATTGTTTCTTCAGGTTCCACAAATGCCGTTTTGCGGCTATCGCTTTCGCCATGCAAAATCCCTTTAACCATTCTTTTTTGTTCTGCAAAAACCGCGAGCACTCTCCGGCCGCTCATAAAACTTTCTTCTATCTCAGCGAGATAACCTTGCCTGTTCAACCGGGCCACGATTTTTTCAAATGCCTTACGCAGTTCATTCCGCTTGCGATAAAGGTTCATCCGGATGCTTTTCAATTCCGGCGAGGCATTATCCTTTACCTGGCCATCAATATCCAGCACCTGATCGATCATTCCTATTATAGCTTTTTCATAAACCGTTCCGCTCATCACCTTATTCAATGATGAATACGCTACCCTTCTTTCGTTGTCAAACCAGCGGAATAACTTCTCCATACTTTCCGCCAGCTTTCTTATCTGCATGAGTTGTTCACCACTCAACACGGCACCCGGAATGGCTAATAGCTTAAGTTCATTCTCGAGGTTCAAAATATGATCGTTGGGAAAATAAATGCCGTTTTTTAATAACTGGCTATACTCATGACTTTGTCTTAGCTCTAAATCAATAAATTCCTTTTGTGTATGAATGCGCAGGTGCCGCGCTTTATGGCGGGCATACTCACCCTGGCAATGTTCCGCAAGCAGGTTTTTTATTTTGTCGAATTCCAGTTGATGGTGAGCCGATTCCGGGTAAAGTTTCATAAATTCCTTTCAGGAAAAGTTTAAGTATTTTAAGGGCACAAAGTTAATTCATTGAGGCTTTGTTAAAATCGGTAAACTTTAAAACCGCTAATATGTTATTAGCGTATCTATCCTGTTAAAAAAACCTCAAAAACAAACGAATGCCCGGGGGTTTGCAAAATCATCAATGTTATCAAATTAAATTGAACGAAATTTATGGCCGCAAATCTTAATCACGCAAGCATGAAGACAATATTGAGTTTTATTACAATTGTCACGACCGCATTATCTTCCTGTGCCCAAAACTCATCAACTATTGAAACGTCAAATAACAAAAATACTGCCATGGAAAATACGTCAACATCAGCGACAAAGAATGAAACATTATCATCAGCAGCAAACGATACAGCTACTTTTGCCAACGGATGCTTTTGGTGCACCGAAGCAATTTTTGAAGGACTGGAAGGAGTGATCAGCGCCACTTCCGGTTATACCGGGGGGAAAACGGAAAATCCGACATACAAGCAGGTTTGTGCAGGCGAGACAGGACATGCAGAAGCTTTGCAAATAGTATATGATCCTAAAAAGATCAGCTTCGATGAATTGCTGGAAGTCTTTTGGGAAACACATGATCCTACCACTTTGAACAGGCAAGGTGCGGATGTAGGTACTCAATACCGCAGCGGCATTTTTTATCATAACGAAGAACAAAAACAAAAAGCGGAAAAATATAAAGCAGCGTTGGACAAAAGCGGTGCATTCGATAAGCCAATTGTCACTGAGGTTACTGCTTTTACGAAATTTTTCCCAGCCGAGGATTATCACCAGCAATATTTTGAGAACAATGAGAATGCCAATCCTTATTGCCAGATCGTGATTCGTCCCAAGGTTGATAAATTCAGAAAAGTGTTTAAGGATAAACTGAAAAAACAGCAATAGGGGGCCAACACTGCCTGGCTAACTGACCTGCACATTGATAGTAACAGTAACGTTTATTTTGCACAGTACAAGTCCAAAACGGATATGATAATTGCTGAACCGGGAGGAGGGATCTTTTTATCCGGAAGAAGCTACAGGTAATTTTTGCTCGGGCCTACTCGACATGAGATTGGCCGAATACCAGAATTGAATAAAGGCTGATAAGAATGAAGAGTACTATTCGAATTATTATAATTTGGGTACCACTCGACTTCATGGCGCGGTTCGTTTAAAAAGTTTTCAGATGGACAAGTACGGGTTCAAAATAGGATCGATTTTAAAAAAAACGGGCCAGAATTGCTGGATTGGCTAGTGTATTTCAGGAATAGTGTTTTTACTGTTATCAATAGAAATACACCAAGATGTAAAGTATAAACTGTTTCGATAATATGCAAGCCGGGAGCGGGTTTCGGGATACGAACAAACAGTCAATCTTATACAACTCAGTACATTAGAGGTAAAAAAAAATTTCAGAAAATACGGTCTGTTATGTGGGTTTTACGAAGTTCAAGCAGGTTAATGCCGTTTGGACGAAAGCCCGTTACATTGACCTGGACAAGCCTTACCGATTTATCATACCATAATGGCACTACGGGTGCGTCATTGATCATTACCTGGTCAGCTTGCTGATATAGCTTATACCTTAAGCTGTCATTCTCTTCGATCAATGCTCTTTCAAACAGGTCGTCAAACCGGGCGTTATTATACCTGGTATAGTTAGGCGGTGCAGGATTCTTTGAATAAAATACCGACAAATAATTTTCAGCATCGGGATAATCAGCTATCCAGCTGCCCCGGAAAAATAAAGCCCTCGAGTTGGATGTCATTTCAAGTAACAATGACTTCTGCACCGTTTCCACCTGCACGGTAATTCCTACTTCTTCCAACTGCCGTGCAATGAAATTCGCCATCTCAGCATAGATAGCGATCGTCAGTAATTTAACCGGTGGCAATGCCTTACCATCTTTAAAACCTGCCTCTGAAAGCAATTGCCTGCTTTTTGACGGGTCATAATGATATCCTTTTACTGCGGATGAATCAAACGAAGGCAAACCCATAGGAACAAATCCGGATTCGGCGGCAGTGCCCAGTGAGTTGCGCAGGTAAAGCACCATCTTTCTCCGGTCAAAACCATAATTGACAGCCTGCCTTACTTTTTGCAGCCGCATCGGAGAGTTTTTGAGCAAGGCATTGGTGGTATCCACCAAAATTCCCAGGTACTCAATATTCAAATAGGGATTTGCCTGCAATTCAATTTTTCCCTCCCATGCCTTTCGCAGCGTTCCTCTCTTCGTTAGGATCTCATCTTTGAAAGAAGCATCAATATCATTGATAAAATCCAGTTGCTTTTGCCGGAACAACAAAAACTCGGTGGCCTTGCTATCATAAAAACTGACTTTTATTCCATCCAGGTAAGGTAAACGGTTTCCGGCACTGTCGTTTTCAAAATAGTTTTCATTCTTTTTTAAGATCAATGCCTGGCCTTCCTCCCAGGCGACAAATTGAAACGGACCTGTACCTACCGGGTGACGTCTGAAGTCGCTTCCATATTTTTCAACTGCTTCCCTGGCTACCACAGAACAATACTGCATAGAGAGGATACCGAGTATTGGGTTATACGGCCGAAGTAGCCTTAGTTGAAACGTGCTGTCGTTAATTGCTATAAATGGATGCACCGAATCGACTTTGCGATTAAAGATCCAGGACCCGGGACTCGCCGTTTTTTTATCCATGATCCGCGACAAACTATATTCTACATCCTTTGCCGTCATCTTCCTTCCTTTGCCGTTTGGAAAGGCTTCATCATCGTGAAAGAAGACATTATCCCGCAGATAAAAAGTAAAACTCAGCCGGTCATCTGAAATGATCCATTTTTTAGCCAGCGACGGAACGATATGCAAGCTATCATCGGTTTCCACCAATGTATTGAACAATTGGTGAGCCGGCCACATCGTCGATTGATTTTTTGCAAAAGCCGGATCAAGGGAAGCAATGCCTGTCTGTTCGTTGTAATGAAAGATCTTTTTATCGTTCTTTCTTTTGCTGTAGCATCCAGCGATCACCAGGCAATAGCCAGCGACCAGCAACCAACAGTATTTTCTTTTAACAATCATATTCCGAACGAACGATTAAATTTACAATTCAAATACATGCAACGTGAATTACTTTCTGAAAACTATTTTTATCTCTTCTGTTTTGATTGCAGGCACCGAATCGTCGGCTCAATATACCCGCCAGGATACATTAAGAGGAAC
>JANWHX010000279.1 GCA_025450235.1 Chitinophagaceae bacterium
AGATTTATCCTGGATAGGCCGGCTCATCATTTGAAGGTGGTGAATGGTTGAGGGTTTAAGGGTTGAAGGTTTAAAGGTTTAAAGGTTGGAGGTTTAAAGGTTGAGGGTTGAAAACGTTATTACTTAAAAAGAAATGGCATGCATAAACAATTAACGATCGGTTTATTTGGATTTGGCGTAGTAGGTGAAGGGCTGTATAAGGTCCTTCAGCAGACACCCTCTCTAAAAGCAACTATTAAAAAGATATGTATAAAACATGCGGATAAGAAAAGGAACGCACCCGCATCACTTTTTACGACGGATAAGAAGGAATTGCTCGGCGATCCGCAGATTAATGTTATCGTGGAGGTCATTGATGATTCGGTAGCAGCGTTTGAAATTGTTTCAACTGCTTTACAAAATCATAAAGACGTTGTCAGCGCCAGCAAGAAAATGATCGCTGAAAATCTAGAGGCCTTGCTTCAGCTGCAACAAAAAACCGAGCAGTCTCTTTTATATGAGTCCGCCGCCTGCGCGTCCATACCGGTGATCAGGAATCTCGAAGAATATTATGACAATGACCTTCTTCATTCGATTAAGGCAATTGTCAACGGATCTACCAATTTTATACTGACAAAGATCTTTGAAGAACACCTGGATTTTAAACAGGCCCTGCTGCTTGCGCAGCAACAAGGTTTTGCTGAAAGCGACCCCAGGCTTGACGTGGAAGGCTATGATGCTGTAAATAAATGGACCTTCCTCTTGACCCATGCATACGGCATTATTGAAAGGCCCGAAAATATTTTGTTCACCGGGATTCAGCATATTCACAAAGCAGATGCTGTCGTTGCCAAATCAAAGAACCAGCAGATCAAACTGGTGGCCGAGGCAAAAAAACTGGAAAATGGTAACGTAGCGGCATTTGTTTTACCGCAATTTGTAAAACAGGATGATCATTTAGCTTTTGTAAAAAATGAATACAATGGTGTGGTCATCGAAAGCGGATTTGCGGATAAACAATTCTTCTATGGTAAAGGAGCCGGGAGCTTTCCCACAGCATCGGCTGTACTAAGTGACATTTCTGCCTTGCGATACCAATACAAATATGAGTACAAGAAGCTCTATCATCATAAGCCGCATGAGTTAAGTAATGATTTCTTTTTGCGGGTATACGTAAGTTTTGATGACCTCAAACATGTTCCCCGTGAACGTTTTGAATGGATCGAAGAATGGCATTCGGAAGCAGAAAGAAAATATTTGGTGGGGGTTATCTCTTTTAAAGAATTAAAAGAAAATACCTGGTGGAAAGAGAATAATACATCATTGATCCTTACGCCGGACCCAATCGTTGAAGACATTGCTACCAGGCAGTTAAAAAAGAAAAGTCTTGAACTCGCCGGCATCGTTTTCAGCTGACCCTTTATAATAAATTCTTAGACTTTCTATTCTGTTTATTAAAGAAGGGCGCCTTTTGGACGCCCTTCTCTGTTTCCTGAGACTTTTCAGTATTAAGATGGAATGTTTGTGTCGGTAGATGAAGGCGGAGCTGAATGGTAGACTAGTTCACGTTCCTTTTTTCTTTTGAATAATTTTACGATAAATCCGCCAATTCCCGCAACGGCAAGCAGGATCAGTTTCCAGAACTTTGCCAAAAAACCGATCTTCATTAATACTTTTCCCGCCACAAGACCTCCCACTGTATAAGCGGCGATCTTATCTGTGTTGTCATCTTTGAAATCAGCATAACGGTTCCCTTCTGTAAATTCAGGGATGGTCAGTATCTGGTTAATATCGGTTTTCACTCTCGGCATCTGCTCCATTGTCGCAATGGCATTCATTGAAAGTATACCTCTGCGGCCAAGGAAACGTACATCATAGTTTAACGTGTTCGTTTCTTCCCCTTCAAACTTCAACTCTTTCGCCCAGTGCAATACTTTATTTTTTGCATCATAAAAAGGAGGTTGAGCCCAGTCAACCATATGAATGGAAGGATAGCCCTGGCTTTTTCTCTGAGCATTCATCCCTGGTTCTTCCTTATGAAATTCCTCGAGCATTTCTTTGTAGTCGATCTCATCAGCATCATGATCCTTTACATATCCCATATCCTCAAAACTGATTATGAATGCATAACTGCTGTCACTAATTGGTCCGCCATTTTCAGGAAATATCATTCCAAGTAAATCATTGCGTTCGGGGTTACCCCATACATCTTTGATAACATACTTGCTTTGTTCAACACCAAGATATTTAAATCCCCTAGGTATGTTCAATTTGACCAGTCCGCCCGGCAAGGATATAACGCCCGTTTCATAATGCATCGCATTATTGATAGAATCAGCCATCAGTTGATAAGCTTTCAGTTGTTCGAGCAAAAGTTTTGATGAATCGGGATCTTCTTTGGCAAATAGCGCTGGAGTTAAGGCAAATGATAAGCAGACGAGAAAAATAATTTTTTTCATGTTTAATGGTTTTGGCGGCCGAAAAATAGAATTTTTTTATTTCAAAACATAGCGTTGAAATGCTGAAGATATACTGCGTAAACAGCCTCCTCGCTGGCTTTTAATTTGTTGAAAATCAATATATTGATTGAAATCAAGAAATGCACTGACTTTGTTTTTGGTGCCAGCTAAAGTCAGTTGGATGAATTCCCCTCCTTTGGGAATTAAACTAGAGAGTAGTGTTTGAAGCAGGGCCAATAAAAATCACTTCACCAGCATCTCCTCATGCTGCATAAACCAATCATAAAACTTCTGCAGCCCTTCATGTATTTGTGTCTTTGGATCATAGCCGAGTAAGGTTTTGGCCTTTGCAATATCAGCATAGGTTTTAGGTACATCACCCGGTTGGTCGGGCTGCTGGTTAATTATTGCTTTCTTCCCTGTCACTTTTTCTATCCCTTCGATCAGCTCCTTTAATGAAATTGTATAATGATTACCGAGATTGATGATCTCAAAGTCCGTCTTTTCATAATGGATAGAAGCGATGATCCCTTGTACAGTATCTTCCACATACGTATAATCACGGCAGGTGCTGCCGTTGCCAAACATCGCAATCGGTTTACCCGCGACAATATTTTTTGTAAACTTATGAATGGCGAGATCAGGTCGCTGGCCCGGACCATACACCGTAAAAAATCGTAAGGCGATAAAACGTATATCAAATAATTTATGGTACACATGGCCGAGCATTTCACCGGCCAGTTTGGTCATCGCATATGGACTGATGGGCATCAGCTTTTCTTCCTCCTTCCAGGGATAGTGATCGTTGATCCCGTACACGCTGCTGCTGGAAGCAAAGACAAATTGTTTAATGCCTTTCAGCTTTGCAAAGTCCAGCATATTTTGAAGTCCGATAACATTGGCCTGCTGATAACTTAGGGGATTTTCAATGCTGGGCCTTACGCCTGCTTTTGCGGCAAGGTGCACAATGGCATCCACTTTTTCCGGTACAAGGCCGGCTAATGAAGCATCAGTTGTTTTAGCCAGGTCAGCCTCAACCAGGCGGAATGAAGGGTTGTTTTTAAAGTCATGAATATTGAATTGTTTAATGTCCGCAGAATAGAACGGATCAAAATTGTCGATGCAGGTAATCTTGACGCCGGGCTCTTTCTTAAATAGAGTCCTTATCAGGTTGCTCCCGATAAAACCGGCGCCGCCGGTAATGATATAATGCCTCATAAATAAGGAGCACAAGATAATAATAATTTTTCCCTGTTAAAGGTTGGCTTTTATTCACACGCAAGGGTAAATCAACGTTTTACCCATTAATAGTGTGTATTTTTATTACTGGCAGAGGCTGCTAAATGACCTTTTTTTTCGATTTAGATTATCAAATAAGGTATCTTATTTCGTTCAATTCTAATGAGAATAGCATTCATAACAAGGTCCACCCTGTATAAAGTTCCCGGCGGCGATACGATACAGGTAATTCAAACGGCCCGGCAATTGCGTGAGCTTGGCGCGGAGGTAGACGTATGTCTCACCAGTGATCCCATCAACTACAACCGGTATGATCTGTTCCATTATTTTAATATTATACGGCCCGCTGACATACTTTTCCACATCAACCAAACCGATAAACCCTTTGTTATTGCTCCCATCCTGGTTGATTACAGCGAATATGATAAACATCACCGCAAAGGACTGTCAGGGCTTTTTCTCCGCCATTTACCTGCCAATAGCCAGGAATATGCAAAGACGATAGCCCGTTGGCTATCCCGGAAAGACAAACTCAAAAGCAAAAGTTATTTATTCAGGGGCCAGCAACGGAGCGTCCGCCAGATACTCGAACGTGCAACGTTGGTGCTGCCCAATTCGGAAGCAGAATATAAAAAACTGTCGGATGAATATGGTATAAAAAAGGAATACACCATTGTTCCCAGCGGAATCGATGACCGGCTTTTTACGGCTGATGAAAAAATAAACAAAGATTCTACATTGGTCCTTTGTGCCGCCCGGATCGAAGGCATTAAAAATCAACTGACCCTAATCAGGGCTTTGAACAATTCAAAGTACACATTGCTCCTTGTCGGTTCGCCCGCCCCGAACCAGAAAAGCTATTACAACGAATGCAAGAAGATAGCAGCGAAGAATGTTATCTTTCATAATCATATTCCCCAGGAAGAATTGATCAGTTATTATAAAAAGGTGAAGGTTCATGCCTTGCCAAGCTGGTTTGAAACCTGCGGCTTGTCTTCTTTGGAAGCAGCAGCTATGGGGTGCAATATCATGATCACCGATAAGGGGTATACAAAGGAGTATTTTGGCAACGATGCGTTTTATTGCGAGCCCGGTGATCCTGAATCTATTTTTGATAAAATTGAGGCAGCATCTAAGAGCGAATGCAGGAAGGACCTGCAGGAAAAAATTATGCATCAATACACCTGGCAACAAGCAGCCACTATCACTATGAAAGCCTATAAAAAAATCATATCGTCATGAGAAAACTAAAGATCGGCATTATGGGTACGAGGGGAATTCCCAACCACTACGGGGGCTTTGAACAATTTGCGGAACATCTCTCAACAGGTTTATTGCAAAGAGAACATGAAGTGGCTGTATATAATTCGAGTCTTCATCCCTACCAAAAAACAGAATGGAACGGGGTGCAGATCATTCATTGCCGCGACTGGGAACATACAATCGGGACAGCGGGCCAGTTTTTTTATGATCTTAATTGTATCAATGATGCCCGTAAAAGAGAATTTGATATTTTGCTGCATCTCGGTTATACCAGTGATTCAGTCTGGCATTGGCGCTGGCCAAAGAAGACAGTGAATATCGTGAATATGGACGGACTTGAATGGCGAAGAAGCAAATACAATAAGCCTACCCAGCGGTTCTTAAAATGGGCTGAATCATTAGCCGCACAGAATGCACACAGTCTTATAGCAGATTCGCCGGCCATTCGCGATCATATCATCGTTCGTTATAATAAGATACCCATTTATATTCCCTATGGTGCCGAAATTTTTACGCGGCCTGATCCAGTGGCACTAGAAAAGTATGGCCTTCTCCCCCGGCACTATTACCTGCTGATTGCGAGAATGGAACCTGAGAATAATATCGAGATGATCATCCAGGGTCACCTGGCTTCAAAAAGCTTATCCCCCTTATTTGTAATTGGAAATATCACCAATAAATTCGGAAAGTATATCACTTCAAAATATAATGATCCCAAAATAAGATACTCCGATGTCATTTATGACAAAAATGAATTAGATAACCTTCGCTATTATGCTGCTTTATATTTTCACGGACATTCGGTGGGTGGCACTAACCCCTCATTGATAGAGGCGATGGCCTGCGGGTGCCCTATTGCCGCACATGATAACCGTTTTAATAAAGCAGTGCTGAATGGCGATGCGGGATATTTCTCACAAGCTGAAGATATCGCCGTCGTCATTAATAATCCTGACTCGGCTGCCAC
>JANWHX010000280.1 GCA_025450235.1 Chitinophagaceae bacterium
GATCTGCATGGTGTACAGTTGTTGGATGATACGGGAAAATCTTTTGCCCGCAAATACGGAATTGTTGGTATTCCAAGATTTTTACTGATCAGTAAAGAAGGTAAGTGGATCGAAGTTCGATGTCCCCGGCCTGGATCCAAAGAAGATCTGAAAAGGTATCTTGATAAAGCTTTACAGGAAAACCCGACAAGCCTGAGTTCAACACATAAATAAGTCTGGGCAAATAGGCCAGCCAGGATAATGTTCGTATATAGATCCGGCGAGTTGGTCATTTTCTTTGGGCGTTTCGTTCAATAGCATAAAACCCACCTCGAGTATGTTCTAAATTTATATCCTCAAAGAATATACATATGCGAAAATTCCTCTTCATTTTGATATTTACTGCCCCCTTTATGGGTTTTAGCCAGGTGCAAGACCCTGTAAAATGGACATTCAGCTCAAAAAAAGTAAGTGTTGATGTGTATGAAGTTCATCTTACCGCTACGATGGATAGAGGCTGGCATACCTATTCCCAGGCTACGCCTGATGGAGGGCCGGCGCCTACTGCGATAGCATTTTCGAAAAATCCTTTATTATCATTATCAGGCAATGTAAAAGAGATCGGCAAACTCGAAGAGCATCATGAACCTTTATTTGGAGTTGATGTAAAACAATATTCCAATAAAGTGGATTTTGTTCAGTCGGTCAAAGTAAAAAGTAATGCGAAGACAGTGATCAAGGGTTCAGTCGAGTATATGGTATGTGATGCTACTAAATGCCTGCCACCCAAAACGGTTGATTTCTCTATATCACTTAAATAAACGGAGTCATGCATCTTTTCAGAATAATTTCTTTGACCTGTTTAGTCACCTGTTTTTGTTTTGTTTCTTTGAAGGCACAGGATATAAAACCTGTCAACTTCAGTTATAGTAAAGAAAGAACAAACGATGATGAGGTATTGCTTACAATAAAAGCTGCAGTTAAACCCGGCATTAAATTGTATGCAGTTCAGCAAAATTCTCCTGATGCTGTCGGTTCTTCTGTTGAGTTTGATACAGCACACACAAAATATTTGAATGGGACTCTTGTCGAAAAAAGTGAACCTCAAACGGAGAAGGATGCGATATTGAATGCCGAAACAAACTACTTTATTGATTCTACAGTATGGTTGCAGAAAGTAAAGATCAAGGCTAATGACAGCATACTATTGAAGGGAACGATCAGCTACATGTATAAGGAAGGAGATGAGTACAAACCCGGGGAAGAGAAGTTCAAATTTTTTATCCAACCTGCACCCACCGTCAATTCAATTTTGTCTTCGCATAATAATAGCGTTGAAAATAAATCATTACTCTGGATCTTTTTGGCAGCGTTTGCGGGAGGTTTGCTTGCCTTGCTTACACCCTGCGTGTATTCAATGATACCTGTTACAGTAAGCTTTTTTACAAAACGCAGCAAAACAAAAAAAGAAGGGATCCGCAATGCACTGTATTATGCCGTTTCTATCATTATCATTTTTACTTTACTCGGATTTTTGATCACACTAATTTTTGGCCCTGCTGCATTAAATAATCTTGCTACAAACTGGATCGCTAATTTATTATTCTTCGCTTTGTTCGTAGTCTTTGGCATTTCATTCCTGGGCGCATTTGATATTGCCTTACCTTCTTCATGGACAAACAAATCAGATTCAAAGGCAGGTACGGGAAGTTTTCTTGGAGTATTTTTTATGGCATTGACCTTAGTGCTGGTATCATTTTCCTGCACCGGCCCGATCATTGGAAACTTATTGGTACTTGCAGCCAAAGGAAGTTACTGGGGACCATTGACAGGTATGTTTGGTTTTTCACTGGCGCTTGCGCTGCCGTTTGCATTGTTTGCATTTTTTCCCAGTAAATTAAATGTGCTTGGTAAAGCGGGAGGTTGGCTGAATGCAGTAAAAGTCACTTTAGGTTTTTTGGAACTGGCGCTGGCATTAAAATTTTTATCCAATGCAGACCTTGTAAAAGGATGGCGATTGCTTGACAGGGAAGTATTCATAAGTTTATGGATAGTGATTTTTGTTCTTCTTGGTGTTTACTTGTTAGGCAAATTAAAATTCCATCATGATGATGAATTGCCAAAGAATGATTTTGGTGTTCCTTATTTATCAGTACCAAGATTGATGTTTGCGATCACATCTTTAGCCTTCGCAGTTTACATGGTTCCAGGTCTCTGGGGTGCACCTTTAAAAGGAATCAGTGCATTCGTTCCGCCAATGGGAACGCAGGATTTTATCGCAAGAGGTTCTCAAAATTCTATTCCTGGTAATACTTCAAGCATAAATAGTGCGTTGCCACATCCCGTTAAATATTATGACCGGATGAAGATGTATGAGCCGGAAGTGGTGACTACTTATGGAATGGTAACTTATTTTGATTATGATGAAGCGCTGGCAATAGCAAGAAAATTGAAAAAGCCATTGATGCTGGACTTTACGGGCATTAATTGTGTGAATTGCCGCAAGATGGAAGGACAGGTATGGAGTGATCCTGAAGTAATGAAAAGCCTAAAAGAAGATTTTGTTATCGTATCCTTATATGTGGACGTACAAAATATAGACCTGCAGGAACATGAGCAATATCATTCGAAAGCATTAGATAAAGATGTAGAAACACTTGGAGATAAGAATGCCGATATGCAGGTAACAAAATTCGGAGCTAACAGCCAGCCCTATTATTTTTTCCTGGATGCTAATGAAAATAAACTGGTCAATGAGGGGTATGGTTATGATCCCAATATTAAAGCATTTATTAATCTGCTTGATAAAGCAAAGGCAGAATACAGAAAAAGAAATTTATGATTGACTTGCAGAGCTAAATCTGACGAGTAAAGAAGTAGAATAAACTATTTCTAAATTTGTTTAATCCATTCTTCTCCGGAGTGGGTCTTTTTTCGCGAAGTAATATCCCGGCCAGCATTCCTTTCCTCGCTGGCCCATGGCTTTTGAAAGGTTTCCATCGTTGAAAAGACTGGAACGGTAGGCATCGTTGCAGAATTACGTTAGTTTTTAGCCTCTAAGCCCGGCCATGTCGCCCACCATCCACCATTAGGGTGAAAAAACGGTTAAGAAATAGGTGATTAAACGTTTGTCCGGTAGCTACTGAATAGTGAAATTTGGTTAGTGATTTTGCCCCGCAGATTAATTTTGCGAAAAAAGTAGCTCCGAAGCTTTTTTTGCCTTCCGCCTTATCGATTACCCTTGATCATCCGTAATGAAAATGTAAGAAATCGCAATAACGATATTGAAATTAAACCTACTCTCATGGCCAGGAAACCTAAACTAAGCCCGTCTACACATGTAGAATCTTCAAAAGTTGATGCTAAGCTCAGGATGTTTGCCAACGCAAACCAACCGGTAAACGAAATACGGGCGGAATTCAGCGGAAGTGTCGCGATCAACAAAAAAGCTACTCCTTCATTTGAACAAGTGCGGTTTAAGAATCCTGTAGAACCTTCCAGGTTAACTAAAAAACTTAAAAAGAAAAAACTTAACCGGCCATCGAAGGATATTGTAACCAATGTGTTTGTTGAATTATCACCATCATCGACCGGAAAAATACCTGGCGAAGTAATTCGAAAAAGCAATTTAGTTTCTGCAAGGCTGGCGGTAACCGATGTTAAAAAGCTTGCCGACAGGGATGATGTCATAGGCATAGAGAATTCCAGGATGTTGAAAGTGCCGCGACCATTAGTTACAGATACTGATGTTAAAAAGGCGCCGGCCCCGAAGTTTCCGGATTTGCGCAAGAATTTTAAGCCCAGGCATGATACGTTGATAGGAATTATTGATGTAGGAGGATTCGATTTTGCTCATCCTGATTTTTTGGACTCGAATGGTAATACGCGTTTCAGGAAAATCTGGGACCAGGGAGGTACATTCAGAAAGGCACCCGCAATTTTTCACTATGGAGCCGAGTTTGATGGCAAACATCTGAATACGGCAATTCGCCAGGCAAAAAAAGTAGGCGTGCCGGCCACGAGCCTGGAAAAGCAATCCCAGATCACTATCGGTTCACATGGCACGCATGTAAGCAGCATCGCCGCCGGTAATTCCGGCATATTTCCCGACGCCGAAATCATTGGTGTAACAATAGCCCTCAAGGACGGAGATATTGACCGCCGGAAATCCTTTTATGATTCTGCCTGCCTTATTCATGCCATAGAATATATATTGGCAGAAGCAAGAGGTAAGGACAAAAAAGACGATCGTCCTGTATCTATAAACATCAGCCTTGGAACAAACGGTCATGCACATGATGGCAGTGATGTGGCCAGCCGGTGGATCGATGCTGAATTATCACTTCCCGGGAGATGTATTTGTATTGCTGCCGGCAATGCCGGCCAGGAAAAACCAGAAAAGGAAAATGACCTCGGTTTTGTGATGGGGAGGATACATACCAGCGGCAGGATCGAAGCAACAGGATTGTCAAGAGATATATTCTGGAATGTGGTAGGCAATGGAATAACGGATATATCGGAAAACGAATTCGAAATCTGGTACGCTCCGCAGGACCGATTTTCAATGATGATAAAACCTCCGGGGATGAATTGGATCGGGCCGGTCAGGCCAAATGAATATATCGAGAACAAGCAGTTAAGAGACGGTAGTTTCATCAGTATTTATAATGAACTATATCATTTTGCCAATGGTAGCAACTATATCGCCGTTTATCTCTCTCCGAATTTTGATCCCAAAAAAATTATCCCAGTACGTTCGGGCGAATGGCAGGTACGTCTTATCGGGGAAGAAATCAGGGACGGCAGGTTTGATGGCTGGATTGAAAGGGATGATCCAAGACCATTAGGCGCTAATGGAAACAAAGAAGAATGGAACTTTCCTTCGTTTTTCTCTGAGAGCTCAAACATAGATAATACTTCAATCAGCTCACTGGCCTGTGCAAGATTTGTCATTGCTGTTGGAAATTGCGATCAATTCAACGAAAAAATAAATATATCCAGCAGCCAGGGGCCCACGAGAGATAAGCGATGCAAACCCGAAGTGATTGCCCCGGGTACAGAAATTGTCGCGGCAAAAGGGTTTTCGTCGCCAGATGATGCATGGATAACTATGACTGGTACAAGCATGGCAAGTCCCTTTGTTTGCGGGATTGCAGCATGGATGCTATCATTGGACAAAACCCTGACAGCTGCCCAGGTACAGGGGATCATGATCAGAACGAGCCTGCCCTTACCTGGCGATGATTATAATTGGAAAGACGACACAGGCTTTGGATTGATCAACGCGGAGGCTTGTCTCCGGGAAGCACTATCATTCAAAAATAAAAAAGACAAAACAGATGCTCATTAAAATATATCCATCGGCCCAGGGCGATTGCCTCCTGATCAACAGTGGCACCAAAAATATTCTTATTGATGGCGGAATGAGCAATTCGTTTTCAACGCAGGTATCGGGTGAGTTGGCTAAAATGCGAACGGCAGGCAGGAAACTGGACCTGGTGTGTGTGTCTCATATTGACGCCGATCATATCGCGGGCATCCTGAAAATGATCGAAGACGAAGTTGAATGGAGGGTATATAATTTCCAGTCTTCCCACGGTAACACCAGTGTTCATAAACCCAAGGTCGGAAGACCTCCCGAAATAAGGGGAATATGGCATAATGCCTTTCATGAAGTGGTGCCGGATAATACCGGAGAAATAGAAGACATGCTAGCCGCTCATGCAAATATTTTATCCGCCAGCAGCAATCCTATTGTAAAACTAGCTGGTGAAATCGCATTGGGTGAAAAACAGGCGATTCAATTGAGCAAAAGACTAAGACCCGATCAGCTCAACATACCATTGAATAAGCAATATGATGGTAAGCTGGTTATGGTGAAGGAGGGGCAGGCAGCTACCAAAATTGGGAATCTGTCTATTCAAGTCATCGCACCATTTGAAGCTGATCTGAAAAAGCTGCGCACCCGGTGGAACACCTGGTTGAAAGCAAACAAAAAAGCATTGGCAGAAGTCAAGGCAGATGTTGAAAAGGATGCAGGGTCATTATCTGCCAATACATTGACACCAACAAGTTTTTTGCCTGCTATGGCAAACAAATTCACCCCTATAATCGAGGCAGAACTCGCAAACAAAGAACTCGGAAAGCGTTCATCTGTGACTGCGCCCAACCTGGCTTCTATTATGTTCCTGGTCAAAGAAGGAAATAAAACAGCTTTAATGACCGGTGATGGTCATTGGGAGGATATATTAAAAGGGCTGGAAGCGATAGGAGAGCTTGATCCTGCTACAGGTCTTCACGTCAATGTCTTAAAAGTTCAGCATCATGGTGCGGCAGCGAATATCCACCCGGATTTTTGTAATAAAATAACCGCCGATAAATATATTTTCTGCGGCAATGGTGAGCATGAGAATCCTGAAGTAGATGTTATAAAGGCAATTATCGATTCACGTACAACGAAGCCAGCGATTACCGACCAGGCGAAAAATAATTTCACTTTATTATTCAACAGTAGTTCAGCGATTACCATCACCAAGAACAAGGCTCAAATGAAAAAAGTTGAACAAACGGTGAAACAAAAAGCGAATACTCACGCAAACGTGAAATTCAAATTCATGACGGCTGACGACAAGTTCCTTTCCATTAATTTATAGTTGCGAAAAAGAGGCAAAGAGAAGGGCTAAGAGGTCAAAAGAGAAAAAGAGGCAAAAACAGGATAATGCCTGATCAACGGTAAGAAAATTTATTATAGTTTTTTCTCCACGGCAGCGATCGCCTTAATAGTTTTAATAACCGAGTCGGGAGTAACGGAAATACTATCGATTCCTTCCTCTACCAGGAATTGTGCGAAGTCAGGAAAATCAGAAGGACCCTGCCCGCAAATACCGACTTTTACTTTGTTCTTTTTGGCAATCCGGATAAGCATCCGAAGCATTTCTTTTACCGCCGGGTTACGCTCATCATATAAATGAGCAACCAGGGATGAATCACGGTCCAGGCCAAGAGTCAATTGCGTAAGATCATTCGATCCGATTGAAAACCCGTCGATATGCTTTGAAAATTCATCGGCGAGGATAATATTGGACGGAATTTCGGCCATTAAAAATATTTCGAGACCATTTTCACCTCTGTTCAACCCAAATTCTTTCATGACAACGGTCACTTTATGCAATTCTTCCACTGTCCGGCAGAATGGGATCATTACAACAACATTTTTCAATCCCATTTCTTCCCGCACTCTCTTGATTGCCTTACATTCCAGGCCAAAGGCTGCTTTGTATTTTTCTGAATAGTATCTTGATGCGCCGCGCCAGCCAATCATCGGGTTTTCTTCTTTCGGTTCAAAATATTTTCCTCCCAATAAATTATAATATTCATTGCTTTTAAAATCACTGAAGCGAACGATCACTTTATTGGGATAAAATGCTGAAGCGATCTTGGCAATACCATAAGACAGGCGTTTGATAAAAAAATCTTCTTCATTATCAAATCCGGCGATCATCTTCTTAATAGTGGCAGAAAGCTCCTTATCATCCAGGTTCTGGTGTTGCATCAACGCCAGCGGATGCACCTGTATATAATTATTAATGATGAATTCCTCTCTTGCCAATCCTACACCGGCATTGGGCAAATGTGAAAAACGGAATGCCAGGCTCGGGGAAGCTACATTGAGCATGATGGGCGTTTTAATCGCCGGCAGATCATTCAGGTTGGTTTCTGTTTTTTGAAACGGAATAGCACCTTCATAAATGATTCCTTCGTCGCCTTCGGCGCAGGAAGCCGTTATCAATTGACCATCGATTACCAATTCTGTTGCGTTACCGCAACCTACAATAGCCGGCACACCGAGTTCTCTTGCAACAATCGCAGCGTGACAGGTACGGCCACCTTTATTCGTAATGATCGCGGAGGCCTGTTTCATGATCGGCTCCCAGTCAGGATCGGTCATGTCGGTTACCAACACATCTCCGGGTTTGAATACATGTCCTTCGGTGAC
>JANWHX010000281.1 GCA_025450235.1 Chitinophagaceae bacterium
GCCGCGGGAGGTCAGCATTGGCAATGAAAATAGTTTAAGCATTTCCCTCGCACTTAGTACGGAAAATATGACCGAAGTGGTGGTAACCGCTCTCGGTATCCGCAAAGAAACAAAACGACTTGGCTATTCAGTTACTAAAGTTGATGGTGAGGGATTTACGAAAGCCCGGGAGATCAATGTAGCAAACGGCTTGGTCGGTAAAGTTGCCGGTGTAAATGTAAGTGGAGTCAACGGAGGGCCCGGTTCATCCAGCAATGTCGTCATACGCGGAATCAATAGTTTTTCTGGGGGACAACCATTGTATGTAATTAATGGAGTTCCTATAGATAATAGTAATCGCGGTAGCGCTGGAATGTGGGGTGGGGCGGATATGGGTGATGGTATATCAAATATTAATCCGGATGACATAGAAGAAATCTCTGTCCTGAAGGGTTCTACTGCATCCGCATTATATGGATCCCGTGCATCCAATGGTGTGATCCTTATCACCACGAAAAGCGGAAGAAATAAAAAAGGTATAGGAGTAGAAGTAAATTCAAATTTCGTAGTGGACGAGATCATCGATTATTCAGACTTTCAATATGTATTCGGACAGGGTCTTCTGGGCGTGAAGCCGTCCAGCCAGGCAAACGCGTATGCATCTGGTGCTAATAGCTGGGGCGCCAGGATAGATGGCAGTAATGCTGTACAGTTTGACGGCGTTACACGGCCTTATTCAGCACATCCGGATAATATCAAAAACTTTTATCAGACGGGTACGACGGCAACGAATAGTATAGCTTTCAGCGGTGGCAATGATAATGGCAATTTCCGATTATCATATGCAAACCTTATGAATAAATCAGTGGTGCCCGGATCCGACTTGAAGAGAAACTCAGTAAATCTGAATGTCAACAGCAAACTTGGAAAACGTTTATTGCTGAATGCTATTATAAATTATATTACTGAAAAGAGTAAAAATCGTCCGAACCTGAGTGATTCACCCGGGAATTCAAATTTTGGTATTTCATTTTTACCATCAACGCTGGACCAGGAAGTGCTGAAACCGGGCTATAAGGCAGATGGTTCAGAAATAAATTTCTCCGACAATGTGTTCCTGACAAATCCCTGGTTTGCTGCAAACAGATGGGTCAATGATCTTTCCCGGAATCGTGTCATAGCGATGGGATCCCTACGCTATAATTTTACGGATTGGTTATTCCTGCAGGGTAGGTTCGGTCAGGACTTTTATGCAGACAGGACTACAAGTGTAACGCCGACAGGAACTGCTTACTACCCCAATGGTAACATGAATGAAGCTTCCAATAGAGGCAGTGAAATAAATGCTGATTTTTTGATTGGGGCAGACAAAAAATTAACCAATAACTTAGGTCTTAGCCTTTCAGCAGGCGGTAATGTAAGAAAAAGCAGGTTCGAGCAGATCTTGAATTCGGGGGATCAGTTCAGCATTCCATTCCTCTATGTTCTTGACAATGCAAAAAACAAGAACTCAGATTACAATCTCATACGCCAGGAAACCCAGTCTCTTTATTATTCTGCGGAATTGGCCTTTAAGAATTTTTTATTCCTGAATACTACAGGAAGAGAAGACTGGTTTTCTACTTTGCCAATAGAAAATAACCATTTATTCTATCCATCTGTCAGCGCAAGCTTCATATTTTCTGAATTCATAAAAACATCCTGGCTGGATTATGGAAAGCTTCGCGCAGCCTGGGCCAATACGAGTGGTGAGGCAGCACCTTATCAAACCAAACTCTATTATGGTATTGCAGGGAGTATTAATGGTTACCCGATGGGTACAATCAATAACGGCTCGATCCCAAATGGTGAATTGCAACCGTACAAGATGAGCGAGTTCGAAGTGGGAACTGAGCTACGGTTCCTCAAAAGCCGGCTGATGCTGGATGTCGCCTACTTCCAGCGTAAAACAATCGATGAAATAGTTAAGGTGCCGGCTTCCATCACATCAGGGTATACCGGCGCGACATTAAATATCGGGGAAATGCAAAATAAAGGCATAGAGCTCGTCATTTCAGGAACACCGGTAAAAACAGCTATGATTACCTGGACATCTTCTTTCAACTTTACCAAACTGAAAAATGAGGTATTGAAATTGTCGGGCGATCAAAAGAACTATGATATTGACGGTGCACAATCGCGGACGCAAAACGCATTTGGTAAGCACATTGTTGGCTTACCAGCCTCACAAGTCATGGCATTTGATTTTAAGAGAGACGCAAGCGGGCAGATTGTATTTGATGTAAATGGCCGCCCGATGCAAGGAGTACTGATGCCGATGGGTTCTGGTTTCCATGATAAGTTTGGCGGTTGGAACAACGAGGTCGTTGTTAAGAATTTCAATTTTGGAGTTTTGATCGATTTCAAGTCCGGCGGAAAGATATTCTCCGCTACAAATTATTATGCTACGGTATTCGGTCTCCATCAAATGACATTGCCTGGTCGTGAGACCGGTATCGTCGGCGATGGTGTGAATGAAGCAGGTAGTAAAAATACAGTCAATGCAATGGCATGGGATTATTACCGGGCATTGGCTTCAAACGTTTCCTCGCAATTCGTTTATGATGCCAGCTTCATAAAACTCCGGCAGATCGTGATTGGATATACTCTTCCTTCGTCGATTTTCCGAAAAACGCCGATACAGTCTATCAATATCTCGTTGGTGGGAAGAAACCTTGCTATATTAAAAAAAGACACACCGAACATAGATCCTGAATCCAATTACAGCGGAAGTGTAGGCCAGGGGCTTGAGTTGGCTGGTGTGCCTCCTTTCCGTTCATTCGGCGCCAATGTAAATGTCAAATTCTGATCATTCTAAAAACTAAAATCATGAAATCAATAATAAAATATATCCTGGTAATAGTTGTGATCAGCGTAATAAACGGCGGCTGTACCAAGAAATTCGAAGAGCTAAATACGGATCCAACTGCGGCGGGTCCTGACCAATTCAATCCTAATTTCCTTTTGACAACGGCGGAGTTGGATTATACCGGGAGCCAGGATTTCAGTTATGAAACCTGGCGCGCACAATTGATCCATTTCAGTACCATGATCCAGCATTTTTCACATGTAGCAGGATATTGGGTAGGAGATAAGTATACATTGAACAACGACTATTGTGCTGCCTATTTTGAAAGGGCCTATGCAGAGCAAGTGAAATTTGTCGTTGACCTGGTTCAAGTGACAAAAGAAAAGCCGCAATACTCTAACCTGTATCAGGTTGCCCGTATTCTAAAGGTGCTGATCTTTCATCGCATTACCGATATATATGGCGATGTGCCCTACTTCGATGCGGGGCTGGGCTATTACACTAGAAGTTTTACACCGGTCTATGATAAGCAACAGGATATTTATCCTGACATGCTGAAAGAACTGGAACAGGCTGCAATGGCATTGGACCCTTCCAAAGATGCTGTCAGTGGCGATATGATCTACAGCGGCAATATTGCTAAATGGAAAAAATTTGCCTATTCACTAATGCTCCGGCTCGGTTTGCGCTTGATAAAAATAGATGCCGCAGCAGCAAAGTCATGGGTAGAAAAGGCCGCCGCCGGCGGACCGATGACCGACATCTCAGATAATGCCTTTATCAAACACAATGAATCAGGTGGTCGTCCCACTGTCAATCGAATAAGCCAGGTTCTGAACCTGCCATATGAAATACCAAACATACGCTGGAGTAGAACTTTCATTGATTACCTGCAAACCCGCAACGATCCCCGCCTGGGTGTATTGGCAGAAATTCCACCCGCAGCACCTAACCAGAACACCTTAGGCGCTACTGGCAACAGCACCCCCGCTGCTCAGAAGGGAATGCCAAATGGTTACGACGTACAGGGAGGTCCTACGGATATAAGTCATGCTCCTGGTTATCCGGGCAGCCTTGATCTGTACTCAAGACCGATTAACCGCTTTTATGCGAAAATGGACGGTATCACCATGCTAATGACCTATGCAGAAGTTGAATTGATGCTTGCTGAAGCAAAAGAAAGAGGATGGACCGCTTCGGGAACCGCCGCCTCACATTACAACGCCGGTGTTACCGCAGCAATGAAAACTTTAGCGCAATGGGATGCGGCAGCAGTTATTGCAGATGCGGCCATCACCGCCTATCTGGCTGCAAATCCTTACGTGTCTGCAAGCGGTTTACAGCAGATCAACTCCCAATACTGGGTAGCCACTGTTTTTAATGACTATGAATCATATTCAAACTGGAGAAGAACCGGGTTCCCGGTATTAACACCGGTCATTTACCCCGGGAATGTTACAGGAGGTACAATTCCCAGGAGATTGATCTATCCGCAATCAGAAGCTTCTGTGAATGGACCAAATTATACCGATGCCATCAGCCGGATCTCTGGCGGAGATAAATTAACTTCAAGAGTATGGTGGGATAAGCCATAGCGATCGTAAGTTTAACAAAGCAGAACACAGGGCTGCCTGAAGGCAGCCTTTTTTTTAATTTCGACTACTTCAGCATCTTTGTGGGCCTGTAACATTCAAGCAATGAAAACGGCTTCTTTAAAAATAGTCCTGTTTTTCTTGCCGGTTTATTTTTCATTCAGCCAGGCCGCATCACAGAAATTATTTACACTCTTATCTTCCCGTCAGACCGGAATTGAGTTTACCAATACAATTAGAGAATCCGGCGCCCAGAATGTACTAGCTTATGAATATTTCTACAACGGCGGCGGTGTAGCGACTGGTGATATCAATAATGACGGATTACCCGATATTTTTTTCACGGCGAATATGAAGTCAAACAAACTTTATCTCAATAAGGGAGGTTTTCGATTTACCGATATTACCAAAGAATCAAAGACTGGAGGCAGAAACGATTGGAAAACCGGTGTCACCATGGCTGATGTAAATGGGGATGGATGGTTGGATATTTATGTTTGCTATTCAGGAAAAGGAGGAACGCGTCGCAATGAGCTTTACATAAACAATAAGGACCTGAGCTTTTCAGAAAAGGCTAAAGAATATGGCCTGGCTGATGAAGGTTGTACCACCCA
>JANWHX010000282.1 GCA_025450235.1 Chitinophagaceae bacterium
CCGGAACAAAGAGCTTCAATTAACCGGATGCTGAAGGAAAACGTAACACGCTTAAGGGCCGAAGGGAAAATAAAACCAGCAGTAAGCACAGCTGTTACATTATTTGCGTGGCCGGTAAGACAGGCCCCGGGCTTTAATGATTACGGTTTTTATGAAATTGGAAACTTTGTGGATCAAAATCCTGTCCTCGGTGATATAAAGGATTATGAGTGTGGCACGAGAACTTACGACGGTCATTATGGAACCGATATAGGATTGTGGCCGTTTGGCTGGCAAAAAATGGCCAGGAATGCAGTCCAGATCATAGCTGCAGCCCCCGGGATCATTATCGGAAAATCAGACAATAATTTTGATCTAAATTGCCAGTTCTGTATCACCTGCGTATGGAATGCAGTTTATGTATTGCATGCCGACGGGTCGGTTGCCTGGTATGGACATATGAAAGCAGGGTCACTTACTTCTAAAAGCATAGGTGAATCAGTTGCCCTGAGCGAATATCTCGGCCTTGTAGGCAGTTCCGGTTATTCTACGGGTCCTCATCTCCATTTTGAAGTTCAGGCCGATAACTCTGCCACCTTGCCACCAAACCTGATAGATCCCTGGGCCGGTGCGTGCAACATTCTAAATGAGAATACAAGCTGGTGGGCTGACCAGCAGCCATATCGGTTTCCCCAACTCAATAAGATAATGCTACATGGCACCCAGCCCATTATTGCTCAGTGTGCTTCTGATGAAGTTGTCAACGAAAGGATCAATTATTCTGACGGATCATCGTTTTATGTCGGAAGTTATTATCGCGATCAAACTACCCTGGACCCATCCATACATACTATTTATAGGCCTGATAACACTGTATGGCAAACCTGGATATCCAATCCACCCGCTACCCAGGGCACATGGTATTGGCATTGGAACTGGGTCCTTCCCAATCCTGCACCGGCAGGTAACTGGCGATATGAAGTCGAGTACCTATTCAAGAAAACGACGCAGTGGTTTACTGTAAACAGCGGAAACCTGATTGTTTGCCCGGGCACTATCATTCCGATTTATTCCAATCTTACCAGCAACAACTACCGATGGCAAGTAAATACCGGCACCGGTTTTACTGAAATCAGCGATAATAATTTTTATAGTGGAACAGCAACCAATCAGCTGCAATTAATAAATGTTCCATCTTCTTTTTATGGTTATCAATATCGTTGTCGCTTGCCCGGTAACGTCTTCAGCCAAATTATTACTTTGAAATTTGTCAGTTACTGGGAAGGTTCAAAAGGTGCCAGCTGGGAAGATCCATCCAATTGGACCTGTGGTAATGTACCGGACGAAAATACCGATGTGATAATTCCAAACGGTACGGCTAAATACCCTGAAGTAAGTTCCAATACCTCCTGCAGATCAGTTACAGTTAATACGGGTGCATCTTTGACAGTAAACCCGGGATTTACGCTCAAGGTTACTCATTAGGAAAGAGTATTAGGTAATACCAGGCTGGTTCGATAGAAAAACCCTGAACATTATTTCGCCAGTTCCGCCTCTAGCTCCTCCATCATATTCTTACTTCCAATAAACAAGGGAGTACGCTGATGCAACTCGGTAGGTTGAATGTCGAGGATACGTTGGATTCCATTGGTGGCTTTTCCCCCGGCAACGGTTACAATAAAAGCGAATGGATTGCACTCATACAATAAACGAAGCTTTCCTTTGGGCTTATCAAGGGTTCCCGGGTACATAAAAATGCCACCCTTGATCAAATTGCGGTGCACGTCTGCAACCATGCTTCCAATATACCGCTGGGTGTAGGGTCCCCCCGTGGATTTATCTTTTTTCTGGCAGATATTAATATAGCTCTGCACTTTTTTGTCGTACTGGAAAAAATTGCCGTGGTTAACAGAATACATCTTACCCGCCGGCGGACATTTTATATCAGGATGACTCAAACTAAATTCACCGATCGAGGGGTCAAGCGTAAATCCATTTACTCCTCTCCTCGTGCCATAAACAAGCATTGTTGAGGAACCGTATACGATATAGCCGGCCGCTACCTGTTGCGTTCCTTTTTGTAAAAAATCTTCTTTTGTTGCTATGCTTCCCTTTGCAGACACCCGGCGGTACACGCCGAATATCGTTCCGATAGATACATTTACGTCAATATTGGCGCTCCCATCTAACGGGTCAAACAAACAGACATATTTTGACTTTTTACTTTCAGAATCGTCGAAGGGAACATAATTATCCAGCTCCTCGCTGGCTATGCCTGCACAACTGACGCCATGTTGTAACACTCCCGTGAATTGGTCATTCGCAAATACATCCAGTTTCTTCACATCTTCCCCCTGCACATTCACACTGCCAACATCGCCGAGAATATCTACCAGGCCCGCTTTATTTACTTCCACATTCACTCTCTTGGCAGCTAAACCAATATCTCTTAATAACGCGCTAAGCTCACCGGTAGCATTGGGGATCTGGCGAACCTGTTGAATCGTGTACTCATCAAGCGTTAAAACTTTGCGGCTAATGTTCATGTAGGCAGGTTGCGTTAAGGACAAATGTAAGGGGAAAGTTGATTAGTTGACAGGTTGATTAGTAATTCCGACATTTGTAGCAACTGATTACCTAACCAACAAGGCAACTAATCAACCAGTAAAACTATCCATGAAGGTCTTTAAATTCGGCGGTGCTTCCGTCAATAGCGTAGAACGGATCAAGAACCTGGCAAAAATAGTAAAACAATATCCTGACGAAAAATTACTGATCGTTATTTCCGCGATGGGTAAGACCACCAACGCGCTTGAAAAAGTGGCCGAAGCTTTTTACGAGGGAAAAAAAGAGGAGGCCCTTCGATTATTTGAGCAGGTAAAGCAACAGCACCTGACATCCGCAAAGAACCTGTTGACCGTAGATTATTTTCCCTGCGCCGTACACTTAAAAAATCTCTTCACAGAAGCGGAATGGCTGGTACATGATAAGCCCGTCAGGGATTTTGACTATTATTACGACCAGGTCGTTTGTATTGGTGAGCTGCTCTCTACCGCCCTTGTCAGTTTTTACCTGAATGAGGCGGGTATCGTTAATAAATGGATCGATGTACGGGATATCATCCGTACAGATGATAATTTCCGTGATGCAAATATCGACTGGGAATTCACAAAAACGAAGATCCAGGGAACGGTTGCACCGCTGTTCAATGACCTGAACATTGTTATTACCCAGGGATTCATCGGCTCAACAGATGAAAATGAAAGCACCACGCTTGGGAGAGAGGGTAGCGATTATACCGCTGCCGTATTTGCCAATATATTAAACACGGAAAGCCTGACGATCTGGAAAGATGTACAAAGTGTAATGAACGCTGATCCAAAACAATTTCCCGATGCAGAGCCAATACCCGAGTTGAATTATAATGAAGTCATTGAAATGGCCTATTATGGCGCCCAGGTCATACATCCAAAAACTATAAAGCCATTACATAACAAGAATATACCCCTTTTTGTAAAATGTTTCCTTGAGCCCACACTGCCCGGCACGCTGATACATAACCAGGCATTGAAAAAACAGCTCCCGGCCATCATTGTGTTGAAAGAAAAACAGGTAATGCTGGAATTAAGTTCCAAAGATTTTTCGTTTGTGGGTGAGCATCATGTCAGCCACCTGTATCATTTGTTTGAAAAGCTGAAAATAAAACCAAACCTGACCCAAAACGGAGCTATCAGCTTTTTGAGTGTGTTTGACGATCGGGTGGAAAAGATTGAAAAATTGGCCCTTGAGGCTTCAGAACTATTTGATGTGAAGGTGATAAAAGATTTATCCCTGTTGACTATCCGCCATTTCAATAAACAATTGTTTGAAAAACTCACGGAAGGAAAGAAGATATTACTTCGTCAACAGACGCCTGATACAATCCAGGTGTTGATTCAATAGACTAGCCCCCTGCGGCAGCAGTCGTGGCTGTGGCTGTTTCTGGTAATTCTATAGGCACAGTTTGCACCATTTTCTTCGCCACAGGCTTATCGTTTAAAATGGCAGGTTGCCATTTGGGCATTTTCTCCATCTTACTGATCAACTCATCATTAAAATCCTCATCCTTGGATCCGTTTACTACTTTGAAATTAACAGGTACTCCATCTTTATCAATAATGAACTCTACCTGCACATACGCCTTTCTCTTTCCTTTTGGTAAATACTCAACCATCGAACCACCAAGGCCCTCAAGATATTTCGTAAATGCCTCTGCCCCTCCAGGATACTTCGGCCACTCATGCACCGATTCCGCCAGAGCAATATCTTTTCTTTCTAAATGCTGCACTGGGGTTCTTTTCACAGGCTTCGCGTCATTATTGTCCTTTAATTTGGCTGATGATGCCGCATTTACAATATAATCACCTTTATCACTTATCATGATTACGGGCAATTGTTTGAACTTGTCAAAATAATCAAAAGCATCTTCCAGTTTCGAGGCGAATTTTTTCAGACCCACGTCGTCTTTCGAAAGATTATTAAAGTAACTAACGCTTTTAGGCCGGTTAAACCTGATCGGGAAAATATGGACCGGAATAAATTCCTGTCCCTGGCTCTTTGCCATTGCTGCCAGGATATATAATTCGTCAATGCCTTCATCAGTGATCGGAATGCACCCGACAGAGACACAACTGCCATGAATATATATCGAACCACCAGGACGCAATGAATCACTTAACAACTGGTCGGAGATATTCGGGTAGTTGATCCCCAGCGACAAATGATAATTGCTGGTCGGGTTGAATTCATTGATATAATAAAACCCTTCAGGTACCTGGTAATCGCCTTCCATCCTTTTGGGGCCCAAAGTGCCGGCCAATACGCAGACTTTATACGTCTTGAAAAGCTTGAAAGGATCGCTCATCTGGTCCTTTACCCACACTTCCAGCTGGCTATCATATTTGAACGAACGTATATAAATATAGTTAGCTGGCCATTTTAAGCCCTTTTCCGAAAATTGTTTTTGAAGCGTATCCTCCTTCCGTCTAAAAGATTCATCCGGACGGGCAAAGGTCTTCTGATAGTCGATGAAATTGGCGAAAGCAGCGCCTGATTTTTGCGCGGAAGGCTGAGCCACAAGCTGGCCCAGGCATATTGAGAGGAGTATGGATAAAATCAGGTTTTTCATGTTACACTTTGACAATTAGAATAACGACTGTTTGCTGAATTTATGCAGCAGAATCTCTAATAATTTTGTAAATATACTCTGAAAATTAATCAAATAATGCTGATACCCACAGGTCTGGAAAAAAAGTTCTACTGAAATCGCTGTAAATCGTAATTTTTCGAGATTGATTACTCGTGGCTGATACCACCGCTTCCCAATACTAATCCGAACCAGGCAACTCCAACTAACGACTATTGACTCCCGACTTACTTCCGACTCGGTACTCCTAACTCACGACTACAAATTCCCTCTCGCCTCCTGCTCTCTCTCTATCGCTTCAAATAAAGCCTTAAAATTCCCTTTACCAAAACTCTTCGCTCCTTTTCGTTGAATGATCTCAAAAAAAAGTGTTGGCCTGTCTTCAACTGGTTTGGAAAATAACTGCAAAAGGTAGCCTTCATTGTCCCGGTCCACTAATATGCCTAATTCTTTCAAAGGTTCAAGATCCTCATCAATTGATCCCACGCGGTCCAACAAATCATCGTAATAGTTGGTCGGTACGCGTAGAAATTCAACACCCCGGCTCATTAATTCCCGGACTGTTTTAACAATATCATTTGTTGCTAATGCTACATGCTGCACGCCTTCCCCATTATAAAACTCGAGGTATTCTTCAATCTGCGATTTTTTCTTTCCTTCGGCTGGCTCATTGATGGGAAATTTTACAAACCCGTTGCCGCTGCTCATCACCTTACTCATTAATGCAGAATATTCCGTTGAGATATCTGCATCGTCAAAAGTCAGGATGTTTTTGAATCCCATCACGTCTTCATAGAATTTTACCCAGGGGTTCATCTGGTTCCAGTCGACATTGCCGACACAATGATCCACATACAACAGGCCTGCATCTGCCGGTAGAAAATGCGGATTGCTCCAGGCCCTGTATCCCGGTAAAAAGACCCCCCGATAATTCTTCCTTTCGACAAATAAATGGACAGTCTCTCCATAAATATGAATTCCGCTCATAACAACTTCCCCATCATCATCTTTTATGGTGACAGGCTCCAAATAGTTTTTTGCGCCCCGCTTTGTGGTTTCTCTCCATGCACTGGCTGCATCGTTTACCCGAAGGGTTATGGCTTTTACACCATCACCGTGTTTGTAAATATGATCGGCGATGTCGTTAAATGGCCTGAGGGGTGTGGTTAAAACAAAGGTCAGTTTGTTCTGACGCACTGCGTAACTGACTTTGTCTTTTATTCCCGTTTCAGGGCCAGAATAAGCCAGGGCCTGGAAACCAAAGGCAGTCATATAATAATGTGCAGCCTGCTTCGCATTCCCCACATAAAATTCGACGTAATCTGTTCCTTCCAACGGGAGAAAATCAGTCTGCATATTTTTTTTTATATCCGTTTCTAGTGGAGCTGACATGATTGAAAATTGAGATTGAAAATATTTTTCCGGATGATATTACTGTTATTATACGTGTCGCACCGCAGGCTCGGTCGCCGCACGCCTGCTCAGGTGTATGCCGCATCCATAGAAAGGGTTTCCATCAGAAGGCTGAAATGAGTACGATGATCGGAAAATAATTTATGGGGATAATCGGGACGCATTGACGTAAAATTAAAGTAAAATATGGTTTTCTGCAATCCCGATAACTATTGGTAGTGTCCTTGTTTAGAAAAATGGAACACGGATTACACTGATTAAACGGGATTTTCACAGATAAAATCCATGTTGATCCATCTGATCCGTGTTACTGTGTTCTATCCCTCATTTGAAATGCGGGGAAGGCAATATGGAACACGGATTACACTGATTAAACGGGATTTTCACAGATAAGATTCGTGTTACTGTGTTCTATCCCTCATATAAAATGCGGGGAAGGCAATATTGAACACGGATTACATTGATTAAACGCCCGCCTGGCCGAACGGGCAGGTATTTTAACCGATAAATCCGTGTTGATCCATCTGATCCGTATTATCCGTGTTCTATCTCTGCTTGCCTTCATTGTGCGAAACCTGATTAACAATTAAGCTCAAAGCCTTACCCTTATCTTTGCCCACATGCTAAAAATTGGTATTCTCGGAGGCGGACAATTAGGCAGGATGTTACTCCAGGCAGCAGCCAATTACCCGGTTGAAACTTTTGTAATGGAGAATGATCCCGAATGTCCCGCTGCCCATCTTTGCCATCATTTTACCAACGGCGATATCAAAAACTATGAAGATGTTTACCGATTCGGAAAAGGAGTAGATGCCCTTACAATTGAAATCGAGAATGTCAATGTAGAAGCATTAGAAAAATTAGAAAATGAAGGAATAAAGATATATCCCCGGCCATCTGTGCTGAAAACAATAAAGAGTAAAATTCTGCAAAAAGAATATTACAGATCTAATGACATTCCGACGGCTGCATTTGTGATCACCAATAATATTAATGAATTAAGACTCCAGCAGGATTTCCTGCCTGCGGTACATAAATTAGGCGAAGGCGGCTATGATGGACGGGGTGTCCGGATCATAAAAACGAAAGACGAGATTGAAAAAGGATTTGATAAGCCTTCTGTGCTCGAAAAATTCATCCCGGTTCATAAAGAGATCGCACAAATGGTAGCGATCAATGATAAGGGTGAGACGGCATTGTATCCCCCGGTGGAAATGATATTTGATCCACGGCTCAACCTGCTTGATTTCCAGTTTTGCCCGGCAGAAATTGAAACAAGAATCCTGTGGAAAGTTGAGGCCATTGCCTTATCGGTTGTCAGAAATTTTAAATCGCCGGGAATATTCGCGGTAGAAATGCTGATAGATAAGAATGGCGATGTGTTTGTCAACGAAACAGCGCCGAGGGTGCATAACAGCGGGCATCATACTATCGAAGCACACTATAGCTCACAATTCGATATGCTGTGGAGAGTGATGCTCAATTATCCTTTAGGCAATACCGAACATATACTTCCTTCTGCCATGGTAAACCTTGTGGGCGACGATGGATTCAGCGGCGAGGTCAAATATGAAGGCCTGGACGAGGTATTGAAAACCGAGAATGCTTTCGTGCATATATATGGTAAAAAAGAAACAAAACCCGGTCGTAAGATGGGACATGTCACGATCATGAGCCGCGACAAGCAGGACCTGCTTCATAAAGCCAATAAAATTAGGAGGAGTATTGCAGTAAAATCGGTATGACCTTCTATCCCGGGCATTGACCGCTGGCTCAGGAAAATAAAATTACAATTGACTGAATCGCAGGTTTTTCTCTTAAAAGTATTCTAATCAAATTATCGTGATTCCCTTTAATTTTACCAGCCAGATAAATTTCAAAAAGTGATTATATCAGGTGCTATTAACAAGAGGCTCTTATATTTAATATTGGGCGGGTTACTGTTGGCCCAATGTGGAAACAAAGAGAAAAAAATAACTCCTCAAACCCAGCAACCCCGGCAGCCAGCCGCCCGCGTGGATGCCTATATCGTTACCGCAAGGACGATCAGTGAAAGTATTGAGGTCCCCGGCACATTATTGGCAAAAGAAACAACTGAAATCCATCCGGAGGTCTCGGGAAGAGTTGTGCAGTTGAACATTAGTGAAGGCAGGTTTGTATCAAGAGGTACGGTTCTTGCCAAATTGTATGACGGGGATTTGCAGGCCCAATTGCGCAAATTGGAGGTACAATTGAGTTTAGCACAAAAAACGGAAGAACG
>JANWHX010000283.1 GCA_025450235.1 Chitinophagaceae bacterium
ACCCCTACTACGCAATATAGGAAGATCGATTTTTTTTACCGATGATGATGAAAGCAGATAATAGGAGCAGGCAGTAAAGAGTAAGAGGTAGAAATGTCCTGCTATATCGGGTCAGGAGAATTGCTCGAATAAAAAGAACAATCAATAATTACTTTACTTTCCTTGAGCTTTTCCGGATAATTATTTCGCATTTGATAATCTCCTTTCTGGAAGAAGCTGGCGTATTATCCTTTCGGTTCAGAATATTTTTAAAATATAAATTGGCAGTACGCTCCCCGATTTCTTTACTTTTTTGGTCTACAGAGGAAAGCGATGGTTGAATGATTTCAGCAAAAGCTTCGTTTGCAAATCCAAAAATTCCCAATTGTTGCGGCACCTGGATACCTAAAGAGTTAGCTATCTCCAGAACGCCTAGCGATTGATGGTCAGAAACGGTAAGGAAAGCATCTGGAGGGTCCTTCAGCGATAATAATTCTGTTGCTATTTGGGCAGCTTTGTCTTTTGATAATACGTTATCAACAATAAAATTATAAGGAATAGATAAGCCTGCATGCTTAATGGCTTTCAAATAACCCTCTTTTCTGTCTTTGAAAGCATTAAGATGTTCGGGGCCTCCCAAAAATGCAATTCTTTTATAGCCCTCCTCAACAAGCGCGTTTACTACATTGAATGATGTTTCCTTATTATCGTTCAGCACCTTGTAACTATCAAGTTTATCGATGCAGCGGTCAAATTGTATCAAATCAATATTGTGCTGCTTAATGCTTTCAAGGTGAGCATAAGATTGTGTTTCTGCAGAAACAGAAATCAGTATGCAGGCAACATTTTGGTGAATCAATGTCTCAACAGCGAGGCATTCCTGTTTGAATGACTCGTGTGATTGGCAAATCACCAGGCCGTAATTGTGCTGGAAACAAATTTCTTCAATACCCGCAATGACACCGGAAAAAAAACTTTGATCGATATGAGGAACAACGACTCCGATTGTTTTAGATGATCCCTGGCGAAGGTTCGCTGCATGCGAATTGTATTTGTAATTTAATTGGAGCGCCTTTTTCTTTACACGATTTCTGATCTCCTGCCTTACAAGAGGATGATTATTTAAAGCCCTTGAAACATACGAAGCAGACATGCCTAATTCATCAGCAATGTCATAAATGGTAACCCTTTTGCTTTTACTCATTATTTTTTAAAATTAAGCCATTCCATCTCCGCTACACAACCCCTTCAAAGTTTAATTAAAAAAATCTTCGATGGCTATTGACGCGGATTTCGATCCCTGTTATGCCAGTGTTTGAAATCGGTTGAAAGTTTTAGTGAAAACTTATTACATTGATATTCAATGATATATAGAGCTATTTGGCAATAATAAATTTTTTTGGAAACCGATTTCAAAAAATCTTAGCTTTAATATGTGAACGCTGCTATATGAATCTTTGATAGTTGCCAGAAGTTTTGATAATAAAGGGTGTTGCATGCTTGCGAATACTTTTTTCTTCTGATTTATGACCAGGATTTAATGGGTGGCGTGGTTAATCCCTCTTGAAAAACTAGCTATTTCTTCATCTATTAAAACAAAACCATGCTACATTGTTTGCCAAAAGAGAAACTTGTCTCTTGTAGAAGAAGTACTGTGAGACCCTCACTCTTATGCTTCGCTACACTTATTTTCAATTTTTTATTTTTAGTCTGCTCCACTGTCAACGCTCAACAAAGAATCACCGGTAAAGTAACATCAGGTGACTCGGTCATTGTTGGCGCATCAGTAATGGTAAAGGGATCAACAACCGCCACGCAAACTGATGCCGGCGGAAATTTTTCGATTAACGCTCCGGCCAATTCAACACTTCTGATTAGCCACGTCAACTTTGTCAGCAAGGAAGTGAAGGTATCTAACCTTGGTTCTATTGCAGTTGCACTTCAACCATTAGATGATCAGTTGGGAGCGGTTATTGTAGTCGGTTACGGCACACAAAGAAAAGCGACTTTAACCGGTTCGGTCTCGCAGGTCGCCGGGGCTGAAGTTGCTAAAAGCCCATCTCCAAATCTAACTCCTTCGTTGCAGGGACGATTGCCGGGCCTAATTGTAAATCAGCGTACCGGCACGCCGGGTAGGGAAAATGTGGATATCATAATTCGTGGCGGAGGTACTATTCCTCCTCCTGGTAGTGACTTTGGGACCTATCTTTCCTACAATGCCCCATTGATCGTTATTGATGGTGTGCCCCGTGGTGATTTGAGCAGGTTAAACCCACAGGATATTGAAAGTTTTTCTGTGTTAAAAGATGGTTCTGCTGCAATATACGGTGCGGCAGGTGCTAACGGCGTTATCCTGATCACTACCAAAAATGGAGCAAGAGGAAAAGCTAATTTTACTTTTTCCTATAATTATGCCATCAACAGTCCCACAAAAGTTCCTGATGTGTTGGATGCCGCCACATTTGCAGAAGTTTATAACGAAGGAGTCTTTTACCGCTCCGGTCGTAATCCCGCAAACTATACTCCGCAATATACCGCTGCACAAATACAAAAGTACAAGGATGGTTCAGATCCTATATTAAATCCCAACACGGACTGGGTGGGATTAACGCTGCACAACTCGTATGTGCAAAACATAAATTTTCAGGTAAACGGTGGCGGCGATAAGGTGCGGTACCTGCTTTCTTTTGCTTCATTGAAACAAGATGGAAATTTTTATGGAAATACAATGTTGTATAAGCAGTATAATCTTCGGGCAAAAATGGATATTGAATTGGTCAGAAATCTTACCGTAGGGGCCAATATCAATGCTATTTTTAAGGACGGAGATTATCCGGGAGGCGGGAATAATCCACCGGGTACCATAAATTTTTATAATATTTTAGGCGCCAATCCTACAATAGTAGGTGTTTATCCAAATGGCTTGCTTGGGCCCGGAAGACTGGGACAAAGCGCCCTGCTGAATGATCAGCGCGGATATTTCAGAAATAGCAGCAGGCCGGTATATTCTACGTTTACGGCAAGTTATGCGATCCCTTTTGTTAAGGGTCTCAAGGTTGATGCATCTTTTAATTATGATTTTGGGAGCGACTTTAGCAAGGACTGGCAAATCCCCTACTATTATTATGAGTACAATACTATAACCAGCAATTATGATAAAAAGCAGGGAACTGGTTTAGCAAACGCTCAGTTAACAGATAATTACTTCAGGTGGAATAATATGCTTACCAATATCAAGACCACTTATGATAGAACTTTCCTGAATAACCACCATATTATGGCAATGGTGGGTTGGGAGCAAAGCTTGTATGAAAACACTTCGGCGGGCGCCACAAGGAGGAATTTCCTCAGTCCCGCCATAGATCAACTGAACCAGGGTAGCCAGGCAGCCGCAGATCAGGGTGTTGGAGGATCGGCTTTCTCAGCTTCTACAAATAATTATTTTGGCCGGTTGAACTATGATTTTAAGTCGAAATACCTTTTTGAGTTTTTATTCCGGGTCGATGGTTCATACAAGTTCCCTGAGGAAGACCGCTATGGCTTTTTTCCCGGAGCTTCTATAGGCTGGAGATTGTCTGAGGAAGATTTTATAAAAAATGCACTTCCTTTTGCAAACCAGTTGAAGCTGAGGGCCACCTATGGTGAGATAGGAAACAATCGAATCGGACAAGATTTTGCTTTTCTCGAGGCTTACTTCATTGGTCAGAATTATGTGTTTGGTACCACGGATGCTCCCGGTATTTTTTCCAGCCTGCTGGCAAATCCGACTTTTACCTGGGAACGGGCCCGTAAACTTGATTTTGGATTGGAGGCTTTACTTTGGAACGGAAAGCTGGGAGTTGATTTTACCTACTGGCTGCAGAAAAGGACAGATATCCTTGCTGCTCGTAATCTCTCTATACCCAGCACATTTGGGTTCCCTCAACTTCCCCCGGAGAATTTTGGAAAAGTCAACAGTAATGGTATTGAGTTGATCTTAAGTACAAGAGGTAATATAGGAAAGGGGTTTAATTATAAAGTGAGCGGTAACCTTGCCTACAACAAGAGTGAAGTTGTTTTCCTGGACGAAGTACCTCCGGCAAGAGACTATCAGAAAATTCAAGGTAAACCTGCTTTATCAGGTCTTTTCTATCAAACAAATGGTGTATTCCACAATCAGGCGGAATTGGATGCCTATCCCCATGCAGCCAACACACAGATCGGGGATCTCAGGATCGTGGATCTCGACGACAACAAAATGATCGATGCCGATGACAGATATCGGGCGCCTTATAGCTCAGTTCCAAAATACATTTTTGGCTTAATCTCCGATTTTCAATACAAGAATTTTGATTTAACTATCTTCTTCCAGGGACAGGGGGGAGCAAAAAATTATGATGACCAGGCAGCTGCTCTCGGTGGCACCGACTTCACCAATGCTTCTGTTTGGCGGGCTACTGATCGTTGGTCTCCAACAAATCCCAGTGGCAATAAACCCCGGGCAGATGCCTGGCAACCTGGCGCTACCGATTTCTTCTTGTTCGATGCCAGTTTTGTAAGATTGAAAACAGTTGAATTAGGCTATAATCTTCCTCAGTCTGTCTTACAAAAAACAAGAGCCATTAAAGATTTTCGCATTTATATAAGCGCTTTCAATCTCGCTACCTGGGCTAAAGAAGTAAAGTTTGCAGATCCTGAGTTTAACGGCAGCTATTTCAACTACCCCCCGTCTCGTATAATCAATTTCGGAGCCTCAATTAAATTTTAAAAAACTTTGTTTATGAAAAAAATAATTGGATTATTCATACTATTCTCCGTCGTTCTTACTTCCTGCATGAAGGACGTCCTGGATGTTGAGCCCCAGGACCGTATCGCAGAAACGGCAGTTTGGGGTGATGAGGCCCTGATCAAAGCTTATCACAGTGAACTGTATAATGCTATACCTCATGGCTTCTATATTCACATGTATTCAAAGTACACCGATGAGACATATAACAGCACCCCGTGTTGCGGCGCTAATATTTTTAAGCAAAACACTTATACTCCGGATAATATTGGTGATGTAGGTGGTGGGGATTTCTGGGGAGGCTATATGTACTACTGGAACCAGGGATTTACCTATATAAGGAAGATAAATATTTTTTTAGCGAGAATGGCTGAAAGCGGCTCCCTTGAGTTTGCAGATAAAAAGCGCCTGGTAGCCGAGGCCAAGTTTGTCAGGGCATTTATTTATTTTCATCTTATTGAAAGGTTTGGAGGAGTGCCTATCGTTACAGACGTTTATGGCCTGGACGATGCAAGTTCAGTGACATTTACAAGAAATACCTTCGTTGAATGTGTGACGTTCATCCAAAAAGATATTGATGAAGCGTTGCCGGAACTTCCGGCTAAGTATGCGTCTACTGAAGCAAATTATGGCCGGGCTACGAAAGATGCCTGTTATGCATTAGCATCAAGGCTGTATTTATATGCAGCTTCACCTTTACACAACCCAACTCATGATAATGCAAAATGGCAAAAAGCCGCCGCCGCCGCCGCCGTATTCACAGAAAATGCTGACAGGGGATATACTCTTTACCCGAATTACCGGAACTTGTTTAACCAGAACAGCGGGGCTTCGCAGAATGAATATATTTTATCAAGGAACTTTACTACAGCCAACTTTCAGCAGGCGCCTGCGCATAACCTGGGAAGACGTTATGGCGCTTACGGAGGATGGTGGGCAAGTAATGGACCTACCCAAAATCTGGTGGACGATTATGATATGATAAATGGAGAGCCTGCATTTACCTGGTCAGGAAGTGTTAAAACTGTTAATCCTGCTTCCAATTACAATCCCCAGCGTCCATATCACGATCGTGATCCCCGCTTTGAAGCAAGCATCATCCATGATTCCACCATTTTCCAGGGAACTTTACTTGAGATGTGGGTTTCATCCAACACCCCCCAATTTGGATATGATTCCTGGAAACAAAGCAGTGATAATCCCCGTTCCAGTTACTGGATAAGAAAGTTTATGCCGGAAGTACAAACGATTAGTTTCTCAGAACGCTATACTATTCCCTGGCCTCACTTTCGCCTTGCGGAGATTTTTTTGAACTATGCGGAAGCAAAATTCGAACTGGGTGATGAAGCAAAATGCAGGGAATTCATTAACAAAGTGAGGACAAGAGTGGGAATGCCGCCCATACCAGCAACTGTAACAGGTCAGGCATTAAAAGATCGTCTTTACAATGAAAGAAGGATTGAACTGGCTTTTGAAAATCACCGGTTTTTTGATATCCGGAGGTGGAAAATTGCAAACGTTATTGAGGACCGGCCGATATATGGCATGGATATTTTTAAGAATCTGAGCACAGGCGCCACGACCTACACGCCGATCCTGCTGTTGCAAAAAAATCCCTACCAGGATAAAATGAACCTGCTTCCGATATCAACTTCTGAAATCCAAAGAAATAAAGGAACATTAGCACAAACCTCCGGATGGTAGTATTTAAGTTTCTTATAGCAGGCAGGATATATGTTGCCGGATGGAAACATCCGGCGGCATTATCTATCATTTAACGCTTTCAACATCATCGGAAAATATAATTAGACATTCAACGTGAATACAGAATCGGCTAGCCCAGGCAGTGCGAGGTTTCCTTTTATATTAGTGGCTTATATTAGTGGCTTCCTTATTTTTTCTGTGGGGTATTTCTACTTATTTGAACCCGGTCGTGAACCCTCTTTTGAAAGGGCCCTTTATGCCTGCCCGCGATTGGTAGAACACTAAAGCTGAACTAAAGAATAAGATTGAAAATAAAATAGTTGTGATTATTGTGAAACAAAACATAAAAAGGATAGACATGAAATTGCCGGAGGTGATTTTTGGGACAAGCGGGTTGGGAAATTTATTTGTTGCCCTGCCGGAGGAAGAGAAATTGAACATAGTAAATGAATGTATTCAATTAAGCAAAGGAAGAGCCGTGTTTGATTCTGCAGGCAAATACGGTGCAGGTCTTGCTCTTGAAGCACTTGGTAAATGTCTGAAGCAGTTAAATATCCCTACTGATCAAGTGATCATTAGTAATAAGCTTGGGTGGATACGCACTGAACTAAAAACGGAAGAACCGACATTCGAATCCGGGATTTGGAGAGACTTGAAACACGATGCTGTTCAACAGATCAGCTATGATGGGATCATAGAATGTTTTGAGCAGGGTAACGAATTGCTCAATGGATACACGCCACAAATGGTTTCTGTTCATGATCCCGATGAATATATGGCCCTTGCAAAAGATGAAAAGGATGCCGACAGATTATACAATGATATTCTTGATGGGTATGAAGCTTTATTTGATCTTAAACAGGAGGGTAAGGTGCAGGCTATTGGTGTGGGCTCAAAAGACTGGAGAGTAATAAAAAGAATAGCAGCCGACGTACACCTGGACTGGATTATGATCGCTAACAGTATGACGATTAAAACCCATCCGCAAGAGTTGCTTGATTTTATTATGGAAATGAAGAAAGAAGGTGTATATGTCATAAATTCTGCAGTGTTTCATTCAGGTTTCTTAGTTGGGGGTGATTATTTCGACTATAAAGTGACTAATCCCGGTACCCCGCACGGCGATGAATTATTTCAATGGCGTGAGATCTTTTTTGAGATCTGCAGAGAGTTTAAAGTAAAGCCTGCCGAGGCATGTGCGCAGTTTGCACTTCGTGTGCCCGGAGTAAAAAGTATTGCATTGAACACTACACATGCTTACCGTGTAAAAGAAAATATTGGATTGATTCAGGTGAATATACCTGCTCAGTTTTGGCAAGCATTGAAATCCAGGAATTTGATTGCTGTTGATTATGAACAGTGGGGAATTGAACACAATTCATATTTACAATTTACGAGAGAAATTTAATGAAAACCTAAGGTTACTCTGATTGTCCAATAGTTCTTGCTGCGAGTGAATTATCCGATTTGAAAAAATCAACGGGAATGCGATGGCAAAATAGCCAACGGAATTTAGAAGGTTGTGACTAAACCGGGAGATGCTCCGGGATTATATATGTTCGACATTAAGGTGAGCGCTCTGATGAAGTCTTTGAGGAATGACAGCAGTTTTGATAGCAATATAGGCAATCGCACGGCGGGATGATTCTTCATCTTGCCTTTTTTTGGACGATTCGCAAACGACGTAATGGAAATAATCTTCGAAAGGTAAGGAGGAGCGTGGAGTTACAGATTTTGAAACGTAAAAAATGAAAGCATATAAACCACTTAACTCAGTGACCACAATCGCAATTGGATTACTATTGTCAATGAACAGCTTTGCACAAAAGCTTCCTTACCAGGATCCAAAACTGACATCAGAGGAAAGAGCCCGGGACCTTATATCACGATTAACATTGGAGGAAAAAGCTTTGTTGATGCAGGATCAGTCGCCTGCAATTCTCCGTTTAGGAATTAAAAAATTCAATTGGTGGAGTGAGGCTTTGCATGGTCTTGCCAATAACAATAATGTTACTGTATTTCCGGAACCGATAGGAATGGCTGCTTCCTTTGATGATTCACTGGTTTACAAAATTTTTAATGCTACTTCGGATGAAACCCGTGCCAAGTACAATGAAGCACAACAAAAAGGACAGGAGAACCGTCGCTTTTTAAGTCTTTCCGTTTGGACGCCGAACATCAATATTTTCAGAGATCCCCGGTGGGGTCGTGGACAAGAAACTTATGGAGAAGATCCTTATCTCACGTCGCGAATGGGCGTTTCAGTAGTGAAAGGATTGCAGGGCCCAACTGATGCAAAGTACAGGAAGCTATTAGCCTGCGCCAAACATTATGCAGTGCATTCAGGACCTGAGTGGAGTCGCCACCAATTAAACCTTAATAATGTTAATCCTCGTGATTTATGGGAAACTTATTTACCTGCGTTTAAATCATTAGTTCAGCAGGCAGATGTTCGCCAGGTGATGTGTGCCTATCAGCGTCTCGATGACGAACCTTGCTGCGGTAACAGCCGTTTATTGCAAACCATACTTCGTGACCAATGGGGATTTAAACATGTAATTGTTTCCGATTGCGGTGCAATTACTGATTTCTTTACAAGCCATAAAGTTTCTTCTGGTGCGGTGCATGCTTCGGCAAAAGCGGTCCTGGCCGGTACCGATGTAGAATGCGTATGGGAAGGTTATGCTTTTGCAAATCTTCCCCATGCTGTTGCAAGAGGTTTGATTACAGAAAAAGAGATTAATAAACATTTGATGCGGGTATTGGCAGGTCGCTTTGATTTGGGTGAGATGGATGATGATAATTTAGTACCCTGGACCAAAATTCCAATATCAATTGTCAATAATGAAGAACACAAAAATCTTTCTTTAACTATGGCTCGTGAATCTATGACGCTTCTTCAGAATAAGAACAATATTCTTCCCTTAAATAAATCAATAAAAAAAATAGCTATAATCGGTCCTAATGCTGATAATGAACCTATGTTGTGGGGAAATTATAATGGCAAACCAATTGAAACCATAACAATCCTTAGCGGCATTAAATCAAAACTTCCATCAAGCAATATTGTGTATGATAAAGCTTGTGACCTGGTGGAGAATAAAGTCACGCAAAGCTATTTTTCAAAAACTTCTATTGATGGTAAAAACGGCTTTAAAGTTACTTACTGGAACAATCGTGATTTGAAAGGCGATATCGTTTCTACAGATCAAATCACGGATCCATTGAAAAAAACCGTTGCAGGAGATCATGAATTTGCTACCGGTGTTAAGCTGGTAGGTTTTTCGGCGAAATATGAAACTGAATTTATTGCTTCCCAAACAGAAGAGATTGTATTCAAATCCGGCGCTACCGGCCGGTTTGAATTGTTTGTGAACGGATCGTCGCTTATCAGATATGATAACTGGCGCACCCTTCCTTCAAGGCTTCCTTATAAGGTTGAAAAAGGAAAAAAATATAAAATAGAAATTATCTACGCCCAGCTAAACAATTGGCAGGCTAATCTGGAATTTGATTTCGGTAGAGAAGTGGATATAGATTTTACCGGATTAACAAATAAACTAAAAGGAATTGATGTGATAGTATTCGTTGGGGGATTATCTTCACTTCTTGAAGGCGAAGAAATGCCTGTGTCCTTTCCGGGTTTTAAAGGAGGAGACCGTACAGATATTCAGCTTCCTGAAGTACAGCGCAATTGTTTAAAGGCACTGAAGGCTGCCGGTAAAAAAGTCATTTTTGTGAATTGCTCCGGGTCTGCCATAGGGTTAGTGCCTGAAACCGAAAGCAGTGATGCTATTCTTCAGGCATGGTATGGTGGCGAATCAGGCGGACTAGCGGTTGCAGATGTATTGTTTGGAGATTATAATCCGTCCGGGAAGCTGCCCATCACTTTTTATAAAGACACTACACAGTTTGGCGATTTTGAAGATTACTCCATGAAGGGCAGGACATACCGTTATATGTCTGATCCGCTTTTCCAATTTGGCTATGGCTTAAGTTATACAACATTTTCTATTGGCAATGCCCGGGTCAGTAAAACAGAAATCAGAAGCGGAGAAAGTACAGAGCTTACTATTGCTATAGCCAATGCGGGAAAACGAAATGGAACTGAAATAGTGCAGGTTTATATACGTAAAGTAAATGATGTCAATGGACCATTGAAGACTTTGAGAGGATTTAAAAGAACAAATGCGGCTGCAGGAAAAACAAATGAAGCAATCATTAACCTTCCGTATTCTGCTTTTGAATTTTACGATGAAACCAAATTGCAGATGACAGTAGCCCCGGGAGAATATGAAATATGGTATGGTAGTAGTTCCGCAACTAAAGATTTAAAGATGATAAAGGTTATGCTCAAATAGATATTGTTTTTACAACAGCTATATAAGTGAGAAACAAAGCAAATAATAATAATTCAAGTTTTTATAACGACGTCCATGGTATAAGAAGGTTTACGCCTGTAACTTTTTTCTCTACTCCTGTGTACTTTTCGATTTTTTTTATTTTGATCGCTATATCATCCTGTTATGATAAGGGCAATAATAATGCTGATTCACATCCATCTTCTGCCGGCTCAGTGAAACTTTTCAAACAACTGGATGCTTCTGCAACCGGTATTGATTTTCGCAACGATATCAAAGAAGATGAATATACCAATGCAATTGTTTATGAATATGCCTACAATGGTGGTGGCGTAGCTATCGGGGATGTTAACAACGATGGACTTGATGATATTTTTTTTACAGCCAACCAGCAACCTAACCGGCTTTATCTCAATAAAGGCAACCCCGCAAATGGCGGGACAGATTTTAAATTTGAAGATATTACCGCTGTCAGTGGTACGGGCGGCAAGGCAGGATGCTGGAAAACGGGCGTAACGATGACCGATGTAAATGCTGATGGGCTGCTTGATATCTATGTTTGCTATTCAGGTGATTTACCCGGTAACAAAAGAATCAATGAGTTGCTTATAAACAAAGGTGTTGATAAAACCGGCACTCCCGTATTTCAGGATGAAGCATTGCAATGGGGCATTGCCGATTCTGCCTATTCCACTCAGGCAAGTTTCTTTGACTATGATAAGGATGGTGATCTTGATATGATCCTTATTAATCACACGCCTCATGTTTTTGAAAACCTCGACGAGGCCTATCTCAAGGTCTTAAAAAATAAAAAAAATCCTGAAACAGGTGTACGACTTTTTCAAAATACCGGCAATAAGTTTGAAGATATTACGCCAGGTTCAGGCATCAATAATTCCAGTTTGAGCTTTGGTTTGGGAGTATCAATAGCCGATATCAACAACGATAACTGGCCAGACATCTATCTTTCCAATGATTATATGGCGCCGGATTATCTGTATATCAACAACAGGAATGGTACATTCACAGATCGTATCGGTGAAATGATTGGTTATACTTCTGAATTTTCCATGGGAAATGATGTAGCTGACTTCAACAACGATGGCTGGAATGATATCTACACGCTGGATATGGTGCCGGAAGATAATCACCGGCAAAAATTGTTATCGTCTATTGATAACTATGAGTTTTTTGAGTTAAGAAATAAAGTTGGATTGCACCCCCAGTTCATGCGGAACATGCTGCATCTGAATAATGGGAATAACAGTTTCAGTGAAATTGCCCAGCTTTCCGGTGTTTCAAATACCGACTGGAGTTGGGCTCCCCTGTTTGCCGATTTCGATAACGATGGGTGGAAAGATATTTTTGCTACTAATGGGTTTGTGCATGACTATACCAATTTGGATTTCCTGAAATACATGGGCGATTATTTGCGACAGAATAATTATAATGTACGTACGCAGAATTTATTGCAACTGGCATTACAGGCGCCCTCATCTGATGTAATTAATTATGTATATAAGAACAATGGTGACCTTACATTTAAAAATATGTCGGCTGCATGGGGCATTGATAAACCATCAAACAGTAATGGCGCAGCCTATGGCGATTTGGACAATGATGGCGACCTTGACCTTGCAATAAATAATACAAATCAGACAGCGGGCATTTTCAGAAATGATGCGGAGAAGATTACAGACAATCATTACCTTTTAATTAAACTAAAAGGAGAAAAGAAAAACACGCAGGCAATAGGAGCAAGAGTCTTTGTGTATTGTGACAGCCTCATGCAAACTTTTGAGCAACTGGTTAGTCGTGGTTACCAATCAAGTGTTTCGCCGGTATTACATATTGGTTTGGGTATATCAAAACAGGTGGATTCGCTTCGTATCATTTGGCCATCAGGTAAAATGCAATTACTTAAAGATATTGCTGCTGATGCGGTATTGCAACTGAATGAAGCAAATGCCCACGAAATGTTTAAGATCGTTAACGTTCAAACAAAACCTCTTCTTCACTCATTACCCAATTTGATCAATTACAAACACCTTGAAAATAGCTCCAACGATTTCAAGCGTCAACCATTGCTTACCGCTGCCTTATCTTATAACGGGCCTTGCATGAGTAAAGGAGATATAAATGCGGACGGACTCGAAGATCTTTTTATTGGCGGCGCCAGCGGTCAACCGGGAAAACTTTTTCTACAGAGTAAGAAAGGACAATTTACAGAAACTATTCAGCCTGCATTTAATGAAGATAGAAATAGCGAAGATGCAGACGCCTGCTTTGCCGATGTTGACAAAGATGGGGATCTGGATCTGTATGTAAGCAGTGGAGGATATGATCAGTTTTTACTCAATGACTTTGCGCTGCAAGACAGGCTCTATCTTAACGATGGCAAAGGAAAATTTGCGAAAGTTAAAAATGCGTTACCTGTTATGCTGGTAAGTAAAGGTTGCGTAGTGTCAGCTGATATAAATGGCGATGGGGCTGTTGATTTTTTTGTTGGTGGTCGTGTGATTCCAGGTCGGTATCCCGAAACACCTCAAAGCTTTTTATTACTCAATAATGGTAAAGGTCATTTTACTGATATTACAAGCAATGCAGCAAACGCA
>JANWHX010000284.1 GCA_025450235.1 Chitinophagaceae bacterium
AACAAAGTAATGTCGGGATTGCAGTTTCAGAGCAGACTAACAATTTTACACCTGCAAGCGATGCTATTATTGCCGCAACACAATTGTCCAGCCTTCCCAGGTTCATTCAATTGTGCAGAGCCAATAAGAAAATTGTAATGGCGAGCTTCATATTGTCGGTTGTTTACAATTTAATTGGATTATTTTTTGCGGTTCAGGGAAACCTGGCCCCTTTAATCGCTGCGATATTGATGCCGGCAAGCTCACTCAGCATCCTGCTTGTCACGTTTGGCAGCAGCAGTCGTTTAGCAAAATCCATGAAGCTTTGATTTGAATCGATTCTGCCAATAAAGCTCGGAAAGACTGATAATTATCATCCAGACCATTGATTAAGATTATCCCCCGCAAATGGCGATAAAAATACCTTTACAAACAATTTTAAACCAAGAGGATGAGTGTAATAATCATCTTACTTATAGCCAGCATATCTGTAGCAGCGCTTTTCCTGGCAGCTTTTATATGGAGCGTCAAGTCGGGACAATTCGACGACGACTATTCCCCTGCTTCCCGCATTCTGTTTGACGATAAGCCATCATCAACAACCAAAACAACTTAATTCCTTATAAACAATCTAACTCATGCAAGTAGAAAAGTTTTACTATGATAACAAGATCGTAAAGGCCTTTGGATTTGCAACTATCGTCTTTGGTATCGTCGGCATGCTGGCTGGTTTATGGGCTGCTATACAGATCTATTATCCCGAGATCAGTTTGAATTTTGCTCCAACAACCTTTGGGCGCCTGCGACCACTGCATACCAATGCGATCATTTTTGCTTTTGTTGGCAATGCCACTTTTGCCGGTGTTTATTATTCGCTGCAACGTTTGTGTAAGGCCAGGATGTACAGTGATAAATTAAGCTGGATACATTTCTGGGGTTGGCAGGCTATTATTGCAACAGCTGCCATTACGCTGTTGCTAGGCAAAACAACGGGTAAGGAATATGCAGAATTAGAATGGCCAATTGACATCGCCATTACGTTGGTTTGGGTTGTTTTCGGTATTAATATGTTTGGCACTATCCTAAAAAGAAGAGAGAAACATTTATATGTGGCAATCTGGTTCTATATCGCTACCTGGGTTACGGTTGCGTTGCTGCATATTGTAAACTCTATTGAGATACCGGTATCATTTATGAAAAGTTATAGCTGGTATGCAGGGGTGCAGGATGCATTGGTGCAATGGTGGTACGGTCATAACGCAGTAGCGTTCTTTCTTACTACTCCGGTGCTTGGCCTCATGTATTATTTTTTGCCAAAAGCTGCAAACCGACCAGTTTATTCTTACCGGCTTTCCATTATTCACTTCTGGGCGTTGATATTTATTTATATCTGGGCAGGCCCTCATCATTTATTATATACTGCGTTGCCTGACTGGGCTCAGTCTCTTGGTGTTGTCTTTTCCATTATGCTAATCGCTCCAAGCTGGGGAGGCATGCTCAATGGTTTATTTACACTCAGGGGCGCGTGGGATAAAGTGAGAGAAGATCCTGTTTTAAAGTTTATGGTTGTGGCCATTACCTGTTATGGTATGGCAACCTTTGAAGGTCCGATGCTGAGTTTGAAAAGTGTTAACGCTATTTCTCATTTTACCGACTGGACCATAGCCCACGTACATATTGGCGGATTGGGATGGAATGGCTTTATGGCTTTTGCGATCCTTTATTATTTGATCCCGAAAATGTGGAGCACTAATCTTTACTCCAGGAAATTAGCGACCAACCACTTCTGGCTTGGAACTATTGGAATAATTATTTATGCAGTACCCATGTACTGGGCGGGGTTTGAACAAAGTCTTTCATGGAAAGCATTTACTCCCGAAGGGCAATTAAAATTCACGTTCCTTCAAACGGTAATCAATATTAAGCCACTTTATATACTCCGCAGTATTGGTGGATTCCTTTACCTGGTCGGTGCTTTCTTTATGGTGTACAATCTTTATAAAACAATTCGCCGGGGAAAATTTGTTCCCGATGAAGCAGCAGAAGCAGCACCATTAGTTAAGGTAGCGGCTAAGAAAAGGGAATACTGGCATAGAATAATCGAAAGGCGACCTCTTACCATGCTTGTTCTAAGTCTTATCGTAGTTGCTATCGGTGGTTTGATAGAATTGATCCCTACTTTTTTAGTCAAATCCAATATCCCGACTATTGCCAGCGTACATCCTTACACGCCTCTTGAACTGCAGGGAAGAGATATTTATATCAGGGAAGGTTGTTATACCTGTCACTCGCAAATGGTGCGGCCATTCAGAGACGAAGTAAAACGCTATGGTGAATATTCAAAAGCCGGTGAGTTTGTATATGATCATCCTTTCCAGTGGGGAAGTAAAAGAACAGGGCCTGATCTTGCACGGGAAGGGGGAAAACAAACCGATGCCTGGCATTACACTCACATGTACGATCCCCGCTTAATGTCGCCGGGTTCATTGATGCCAAGATACATCTGGTTACTGGATGATGCATTGGATACTGCATCGACTCCTGCTAAAATAAGAGCCATGCAAACAATGGGGGTTCCTTATCCTGAAGGGTATGATAAAATAGCCAACGTAGAGCTGATGCACCAGGCAGACTCCATTGCGGCTAATCTTAAAAAAGATAAAATAGAAACGTCATCAAATAAAGAGATCGTGGCATTGATAGCTTACCTGCAGCGGATGGGCCGGGATATTAAAGCTGAACCAAAGCAGGCAATCACTGAAAACAGATAAACCAATTAAAAAAAAGTATCATGAAATTCATTCATTATCTGGAAAAAATCGGCGGTGTTGACATATTTGGAATTATATCGCTGGCCATCTTCGGATTGTTTTTTCTTGCCGTGCTGACCTGGGTGTTTAAAACAAATAAAAAACAATTCAACGAAGTAAGCCGGATACCACTTGATAATTAAGAACCTTTTAAAATACTAGTATGCTCCTGTCTGTCTTTAAAAAATCAAAGAGGCTGATTCGCCCGGTGGGTATTATTTTATTGCTGGGGTTATCTCAAGCAGTTTGGGCAGCCGGGCCACCTGAACCCTCAGCATTCAGTAACCCCCTGGCGATAACTTTTATTATATTAATAGTGTTATTGCTGATCATTATTGGAATACTTGCCAATGTGTTGCTTGGTGCGGCAGATATAAAAGTGAGAAAAAACAAGAAAAGTTCAGCACCCACGGTTATCGGTTCAATGGTGATCCTTCTGTTACTGAGCTGCGGTTCCTTATTTGCGCAGGTTGGCGCTTTCAAAGCTGAAACGACGGTCTCAACTGCAAGTACTGTCGGAGGAATGGCTGCCTCCGCATTTTATGTAATGGCCTCCGTTATTTTCCTGGAGTTAATCCTCATCATTATACTGCTTATTAATATTAGGTTTCTGTTGAAATTGGAAAAGGAAAAAGTAGAAACATCAATAATTAAAATACAAACAGCCGCAGAAAGGAAATCAAGATTATCCTGGTGGGATAAGTTCAATAAATTTCGTCCCGTGACGCAGGAATCGGAACTCGACCTTGGTCATGATTATGATGGTATCCGCGAATTGAACAATCGTCTCCCACCATGGTGGATTTATGGGTTCTATCTTACTATAATAATTGCCGGTATCTATTTCTGGCGTTATCATGTTTCTCATACGGCTCCTTCCAGCAAAGAAGAATTTGAAATATCAATGACCAATGGCGACAGGAAAGTAGAGCAATACCTGAAAATGAAAGGGGATAATGTGGATGAAAACACAGTTACTTTATTGACAGGTGCAGAAGATATTGCTGCAGGAAAAGCAATATTTAACAATCCGCAGAATTGTATTACCTGCCACCGCGAAGATGCCGGAGGAAATGTCGGCCCCAACCTAACTGACGATTACTGGTTATACGGCGGAAACATTAAAGAAATTTTTAAGATAATAAAATATGGAACCAATAAGGGAATGAGAAGCTGGAAAGATGATCTGTCGGCTAAGCAAATGGCGCAGGTAGCAGGCTATATTAAATCGCTGCATGGAACAAACCCGCTCAATCCAAAAGAACACCAGGGTGAATTATATAACGAAGAACCAATAGCTAAACCGGCTGGAGATTCAATAAAGACGCTAAATGATTCAATGAAGGTAAATAATAATAAAGTGGTGATGAATTAACCGGGTTAATCTGTCTATATGAGCGAAACGATAATAAATAAGGAGGAAAAGCAGGTTGTGATGGAAGAGTCTTTCCGGGATCGTATTGCTACAGTAGATGCGAAAGGGAAAAGAAAATGGGTATATGCTCAAAAGCCAAAGGGAAAAATCTATAGTATCCGTACCCGGGTGAGCTGGGGTTTCTTTGCATTATTCTTTACATTGCCCTTTCTTACTGTTCGCGGAAGACCGCTGTTCCTTTTTAATGTTCCGGATGCAGAGTTCATCATCTTTGGTAAAATTTTCTGGCCGCAGGATTTTTTCATATTTGGCGTAATGATGCTTGCGTTCATTGTTTTCATTATATTGTTCACTGCCGCATTTGGCCGCCTGTTCTGCGGATGGGTTTGTCCTCAAACCATTTTTATGGAAATGCTGTTTCGAAAAGTGGAGTACCTTATCGAAGGCGGCGCAGCTAAGCAACGATTACTCAATAAGGGGCCATGGACAACTGAAAAGATCAGAAAAAAAATGATCAAGCATGGTGTCTTTTTCCTGCTTGCATTTATTATTGCGAACTTTTTTTTGTCTTATGTTATTGGTGTTAAAGAATTGAAAAAGATCATCAGCGAACCAGTTAGCGAACATATTGCAGGTTTTTCAGCCATTTTCATATTCTCCGGAATTTTCTATGCTGTTTATGCCTATTTCCGGGAACAGGTTTGTACTGTTATTTGCCCCTATGGCCGTTTGCAGAGTGTGCTGCTCGACAGAAATTCTATGCTTGTCGCATATGATTATAAAAGAGGTGAACCAAGAGGGAAATTCAGAAAGGAAAATGTTGCACCGATAAATACCGGTGATTGCATAGATTGTTTTCAATGTGTAAAAGTTTGTCCTACTAACATCGACATCCGTAACGGTACGCAAATGGAATGCGTAGGATGTACGGCCTGCATTGATGCGTGTAATAAGATGATGGATGCAATAGGTAAACCGCAAGGGTTGATTCGCTATGCATCTGAGAGCGGTATTTCCGAAAGTAAAAAACTTCGCTATACCGGCAGGATGAAATTTTATACCCTATTACTCTTAATACTGGCAGGTTTGCTAACCACATTGCTGGTAACACGCAAAGATATAGACGGCACTATCACCCGGGCCGGAGGAATGCTGTACCAGGAAAGAGGAACGGATAGTGTGTCCAATCTTTTTAATATAGAGATACAGAATAAGACGTCTAATGGGATACCTGTTCAGCTAAAACTGGAAGGTGAAATGGCCGGGATCGGCAAGATAGAATTAGTTGGAACAAATAGCATTGATGTAAAAAAAGAAGGACAGGGTGCCGGCACATTCTTTATTGTTTTACCAAGAAGTGCTGTAAAATCAAGAAAGGTCAGGTTGGAGGTGGGAGTATATCGCGGGGCTGAGAAGATAACTGAATTGAAAACAAATTTCATGGGTCCCTTTGGTAGTTTTTAAAAAATATTTGTCATCAATTATTACAATTATGAACTGGGGAAACAGGTTGCTGATCACATTTATCGTTTTTGGAACAGGGATATTTTATCTCGTGTACCGGTCCCTCCATACCAATTTTGAACTGGTGGAAAAAGACTATTACAAAAGTGAACTTCGCTACCAGGATGTGATAGACGGATCAAACAGAGTCAATGCGTTAGGCGGCACTGTTAAGCTGGAACAAACAAGCGAAGGGGTAGTCCTGAAACTGCCTGATGAAATGAAAGACCAGGTTATTTCAGGTAACGTTCTCTTTTATTGCGAATACAATGAAAAGCAGGATAGGAAATTTGCACTAATAATGAATACAGGAACACAAGTATTCGAAAAAGGTCAAATAGATCCTGGCAGCTACACAGTAAAAATTAGCTGGACTACAAACGACAAGAATTATTATACGGAAAAAATAGTAATCATTATTTGATGTTATGGCCATTCATCATAGCAGGGTTTTCATTAGGAGCTGTCAGCAGCCTCCATTGCGTAGGTATGTGTGGTCCGCTGGCACTCGCATTACCTGTTCATCACTTATCAAAAGTGGAGCAACTTATTTCGCTTCTTCTGTACCAGGTCGGAAGAATAATCACTTATTCTGCGCTGGGTTTGGTGTTTGGGCTCGCCGGAAGACAGATATATCTCGCAGGATTTCAGCAGTGGTTTTCTATCATCATGGGGATAGTAGTATTAATACTGGTTATTCTGTATTGGCTGTATAAAAACCCTTTACAGCCCTTATTTCTCAAAAAAATATTTATTTCTCTTCAGTCTTTTATGATGAAGGCATTTCGTTCAAAAAAAACAAGCGGCAGTTTCCTGCTATTCGGTATGGCCAATGGATTATTGCCCTGTGCTATGGTGTACATGGCTATTGCCGGAGCTTTGACAACGACACAGGTTACTTACAGCGTATTGTTCATGGCTATGTTCGGCATGGGCACATTGCCGGCCATGATGACCATTGGTTATTTTGGGAGAATGATGAGTCTTCGGGTAAGGAAAATGTTCAGGAATAGTATTCCCGTTTTCATGTGTATCGTGGGAGTTGTTTTAATTCTTCGTGGAATGAATCTGGGTATCCCTTTTGTAAGCCCGGTCTTGCAGAATACTTCGTATGACGTCATTGGGTGCCGTCCTTAAAAAATACCAAGCTCGTCTTTTTTCTTATCGGCATAATCCCATTCTTCGTCTTCGGCAAGATCTTTTCCATTGTAATCTTTAGACTTTAAAACAGACACAAACATCCATATAAGTAAGACAGGAGAAAGAAAGAACAAAAAACTGATGATCCGCAGCGGAGCGTTCAGCGAAATTGATATTGTATAAAGCACTAACAGCGTTGTGACTATGTACACGGAAACAGGTACCTTCTCTTTCATACAAACCAGTTTTACTACCAAACGTGGGATTATCAGAATTGTTCAGCAAAAATAATAATTGCTTTTGTTATGCGTGCAGCGCAGGGAGTTTTATTCGAAACGTAGCGCCATCATTAAACAGACTGGTAGCGGTGATATCTCCTTGCAGGAGATTGAGATACCTTTTGATGATTCTTGTTAGGATTATGATAATAGGCTTAAATTCACGTATTATCTGGGTTGTAACGGACTCTTTATTTTAGCAATATGATCAGGCTGGCTCGACCAAAGGATGCAGACGGGATCTTAAAGATCTATGCCCCTTATGTTGCTAACACTTCTTTCACCTTTGAAACTGAAGTTCCCTCAGTACAAGATTTTTCAAACCGTATCACCTCTTACCTGATTAACTGGCCCTGGCTTGTCTGTGAAATTGAGGGAAAGATTGCTGGCTATGCTTATGGCTCCAAATACAGGGACAGGACGGGTTATCAATGGTGCGTGGAATGTTCCGTATACATTCATGACGACTTCCGCAGGAAGGGAATTGCAACCGCATTGTATACCGCTTTATTTGAAATTTTAAAAAAGCAGGGTTACCGGAACGTATACGCGGTTATCAACCTGCCCAATGAGAGAAGTGTTCAATTACATGAAAGTTGTGGGTTTAAATGGTTTGCCAATTATGAAAATGTAGGGTATAAGCTGGGCCAATGGAAAACAGTAGGCTGGTGGCAGTTAACTATTAATGAATTTAGCATTGAACCGGCGCCGCCCGTAAAATTTTCTGCACTGAATGAAAAAACCATTGAGAAAATTCTTGAAAAAGCTATTTGATAAATCAAGATATTTGTAAAGTAATTTCAGAACTTCTTCTGTTGGCCGTTTTCTTTTAGTACAGTGCGATGATTTGTTATATCGCGATTGCCTGCTTATGGAATAAAAAACATTAATTAATATTGGACATAGTATTTTATTCTGATTTCCTGTAACTAAAACTGCTAATTATGAAAACACTAGCTATTTCCCTTGGGCTGTTGTTATGCACTTCTTTGCTTTTTGCCCAGCAAACTTATACCATCAAGGTGATCGATGCAAATACCATGAAACGCCTTTCGGATGTATCGGTCAAGGTGCGGGGCACAAATAATGGA
>JANWHX010000285.1 GCA_025450235.1 Chitinophagaceae bacterium
AGGTTAAACCTTTCCCCAATATCTTCCAGGCTCATAGGATGATCAACACCGATACCAAAGAAAAAACAAATAACTTCTTTTTGTCTTTCGGTAAGCGTTTTAAGTGAACGGTCAATCTCTGTTTTCAAAGATTCTTTATGATCTAATTCGTTGTCGGTTCTGTCTGCATTCGGATTTTCCAGTACATCCAGCAATGTATTGTCTTCACCTTCTGAAAGCGGAGTATCCATACTTACATGACGGGCGGATATGCCCAATGTGGCAGATACTTCCTCAAGGTCCATATCCAGCAATTCTGCCAGCTCTTCGGCAGAAGGTTCTCTTTCGAACTGCTGCTCAAGTAACGAATAAGCTTTTTGAAGACGATTTGTAAGACCCACCTTATTTAATGGGAGACGAACAATACGTGACTGCTCTGCCAATGCCTGGAGGATACTTTGACGGATCCACCATACGGCATAGGAAATAAATTTGAAGCCACGGGTTTCATCGAAACGTTGTGCAGCTTTAATAAGTCCCAGGTTCCCTTCATTAATAAGGTCGGGCAGAGATAACCCCTGGTTTTGATACTGCTTGGCAACGGAAACTACAAAACGAAGGTTGGCCTTGGTCAAACGATCCAAAGCTCGTTGGTCACCTTGTTTAATAAGTGTGGCTAATTTGACTTCTTCCTCAGGAGTGATTAGTTCGACTTTACCGATTTCCTGGAGATACTTTTCCAGGCTTTGAGATTCACGATTCGTAATTGACTTCGTGATCTTCAATTGTCTCATACTCATAGGTAGTGGGGTTAAACGGGGTTATTTAAAGGGTTTTAGAATTAAGCTTTGGTTGGGTTAGCCCTTAAAAAGTACCCAGCACGGGTTCAGTTGTCTTCAGAAAATATTGGACTTCAAGGCAATTTAGAGGATTTATCCAATATTTGCCAAAAAAACTTTACTTTTCTTTAACGGTTTTCGATCAAATTTATTTTGTATATGAAATTAAACGGGCTTATACGCTAAAAAGGGGCGAAAAAAATATTTTGACGCAATCATTATTTACCTATTATTGCAGCATTCTGAAGAGTTATTAATATGAGACGATGAGCAAGCAACTATACACATTAGAATTTCCCGTACGATGTTCACCTTCGATTTTATATGAATTTCTGTCCACCCCAGCCGGCCTTGGCGAATGGTTTGCTGAAAAAGTGGACGAAAGGGACAGCACATTTTACTTCGGCTGGAATGGTTCTTATGAAAAAGCCGACGTCATGGAAAAAGAAACTGACAAGTTCATACGGTTTCACTGGCAAACCGCGCCCAAAGAAGAATATTTCGAGTTTCGTATCGAAAAATCAGAGATCACCAATCAAACTATCCTGGTCGTTAAAGATTTTGCAGAGAAAAAAGAAATAAAGGACCAGAGCCTTTTATGGGATCACCAGGTAAAAGAACTTTTTCACCGCCTGGGGAATTAAGTTAGCCGGTCACCCATCCAATAATCTTACAAAAGGAAACAAACAAAATATCTCCTGCGTCGTTCCATTGATCTAATGGAATTTTTTTTGCCAGCTTAATAAATGATTTGTCGCTGATGTAATTCTTAAAGACTGTTTCGTTCATTTCGTCTGCCGGCAAATAATTGCTCGTTTCAAAATGATGTTCCCATTGATCATTACTAATACCAATAAAAAACGATTCTGCTTTCAATAAGGTAAATGCCTTTTCAAGTTTAGGCGCATACATTTTTTTATATAAGCCTGAAAGATGCAATGTGATACTAAAAAAGTTTCCCCACCAAAACATGCTTCTGATGGCAAAATGATCGTCCTTTCCAAAATACCTGGGATAATCAAGAACAAGATAGGGGAGTCCTTTATAGTTTTCTCCTTTGGAAATCTTGGGCGGTATCGACAACAGTTCGGAGGGCAGCGTCGTGGTAGTTGTATTCAAAAAATGTTGTTGCTGTGATTGCACATCCGCCAACAGCCACTTCACTTTCTCCAAAATCTCATTCTTTGTTAAAATCCAATCCGCGTTGGAAACCAATTCAGTCTCCTTTACTGAAAGCCTTAATTTTGCTTTATCCATAACTAAAGATAAGTGTTCAAAAAATTAGACAAACTGATAATTAAAGCCTTTATTGGTCCATTCGCGGCCACTTTTTTTATCACGCTCTTTGTATTGTTAATGCAGTTTTTCTGGTTATGGGTGGATGATTTTGTTGGCAAGGGACTTAGCGTGAATGTCATTGCAAAGTTTATCTGGTATCAAAGCGCGGTGTTGGTAACGCTTGCATTGCCGTTAGCGGTATTGCTTTCATCTTTAATGACCTTTGGCAACCTCGGGGAAAGTTTTGAATTGGTGGCTATTAAATCTTCGGGTATTTCGTTGCTGCGTTTCATGCGGCCATTATTTTTAGTGACGATTCTCTTATCAGGCGTTGCCTTTTTATTTTCTAATTATATCATCCCGGTTGCGAATCTTAAATCACGGACATTGTTAGCCGATATCGTCCAGGCCCAACCGGCTTTTGATTTGAGAGAAGGAGTGTTCTATGACAAGATTGGCGGGTTTGCCATCAAGATCGGGAAAAAAGAAGCCAACGACAGTATGATCCGCGATGTGATAGTATATGAGCAGAACAATCCGCTCCAGGATAATTTCATCATTGCGAAAAGCGGTGTAATGGGGGTATCTGCAGATAAGCGATTCCTTGAATTTAATCTGAAAGACGGCTGGCGATACGAAGAACGTGGTGACAAATTCGGAGGCCCAAAAACAGATTATATCCGGCTGGGTTTTAAAGATTATAAGAAACGATTTGACCTCAGCTCGTTCGGGTTTCAAAGTATTACCCCGGACAGCGTAAACAGGAACAATGAAAAAATGCTAAGCATGCGCCAGTTGAACAAGAATATTGATTCGTTTACTAAAGAAAACAAAGAGTTTTTTGCGCAAACAATGAAATCAACTTATTCGTTTCTTCCTTTTACGCAATTCTTCGACACTGTAGCGATTAAAGAATTTCCGACAGATACGAGTGCCGGGATAAAATCTGCGAAAAGCTTTGAAGAATTAGTTCCTGATTCCGCCTTGCAAACGACTCATGACAGGGCTCTTAACCAGGTGACTTCTCTTCGCCAAAATCTTGAGGCTAACCGGCAAAATATGAAAGAACGGGATAAAAGGCTAAGAAGGCATAAAATAGAATGGCATCATAAGATCGTACTTTCCATAGCTTGTCTTGTATTATTTCTAATAGGAGCACCCCTGGGATCTATCATTCGCAAAGGAGGCCTCGGCACGCCCCTCATTTTTGCGATCGTCTTTTTTATGATATTCTATTTTTCCACGACAATAGGAGAAAAACTGGCCGGCGAAAATACCTTGACGCCTTTTACCGGAATGTGGCTGGCTACTTTCTTATTAGTTCCCGTAGGTATTTTTCTTACCTATAAAGCCATGCGGGATTCACAATTGTTCAATAAGGAATCGTATTACCGCATCTTCCATCTCGTTAAATCTTTTTTTCATTAGTAGCCGGGGAATCGCAAAAGAAATAAGGCCTAACTTTACTGTTCTAATTTTTTATCATATGGAAAAGCATACAACTTCACGCAGGTCCTTTATTTCAAATTCTGCAAAAGCTACGCTGGCAATAACAGCTGGAATTACGGCAAGTGGTTCATTGATGCAGGCATGTGGTCAATCAGGCGTTGGTCACGCAGGATTCAGTACGGGTTTCCAACAACAGCCATTACCGTATGCATACAATGCACTGGAAGCGGCAATCGACGCAATGACGATGGAAATTCACTATTCAAAACACGCCGCTGCGTATGCTACTAACCTCAATGATGCTGCTAAAGCCGAGGGGGTGGATACAAGTAAGCCGGTCGAAGACGTCCTGGCGAAAATATCTAAGTATTCTGCGAAAATGAGAAATAATGGCGGCGGTCATTACAACCATGAGTTTTTTTGGAAAAGCATGACAGCAAATAGTTCGGAAAAACCGTCAGGAAAACTATTGACGGCCATCGAATCCGGATTCAACTCCTTTGACAGTTTTAAGACCCAGTACGGCGATGCGGGCAAAAATCGCTTCGGTAGCGGGTGGGCCTGGCTGTTTATTGATGGGGATAAGAAACTCCGGATCGGGTCAACTCCAAACCAGGATAATCCCCTGATGGACACCAGTGAAATAAAGGGATTGCCCATTCTTGGGCTGGATGTCTGGGAACACGCTTACTATTTGCGTTATCAAAACAAAAGACCCGATTATATCGCTAATTGGTGGAAAGTGGTAAACTGGGATGTTGTTCAGAACCGATATGCTTCTATGATGTGATTGGCGTAATGATAATCGTAATTATTGATTGATAATTATGATTACTAACTTGCCGCTAATTGAAAACATCCGGTCAAAACTTACAAATTCAAAAATGGGTAGCAGCCATATCAATAGTGCTGCTTGCTGTAAAATTCATTGCTTATTATTTTACGCATTCAGTTGCGATTCTTACTGATGCACTGGAAAGTATAGTTAATGTCGTCGCCGGTTTTATTGGATTATATAGTTTGTATGTCGCAGCCAAGCCCAGAGATAAGGATCATCCTTACGGGCATGGAAAAGCTGAGTTTCTTTCTGCAGCGATAGAAGGAACATTGATAGGTGTTGCCGGTACGATAATCTTATATGAGGCGATACAGCATTTGATCCACCCGGTTGTTCTAAAAGAAATCGATATTGGTATATGGTTGGTTGGCGGAACAGCGATTGTTAATTTCATCATGGGTTATTATTGCGTCCGTGCCGGTAAGAAAAATAATTCATTGGCGCTGGAAGCAAGCGGGAAACATTTACAAAGTGATACTTATACTACCCTTGGTATCATTGCAGGATTGATTCTTTTGTTCTTTACCGGTTATCAATGGATAGACAGTGCAGTAGCGATCTTTTTTGGGTTTTTCATTGTGTATACAGGCTACAAGATCATCCGGCAATCCATTGCCGGCATTATGGATGAAGCCGATGAAAAATTGCTTGCTAAAATGGTAGAGCTGTTGAATAAGACCCGCCGGGAAAATTGGGTTGATCTTCATAATTTACGTTTTATTAAATATGGGAGTGTGCTGCACCTCGATTGCCACCTGACAGTGCCCTGGTACCTGAATGTAAACGAAGCTCATGAAGAGATCGGTGAACTGGCTAAAACGGTAAAAAAGGAATTTGGCGAGTCATTGGAAATGTTTGTTCACTCGGATGCATGTATGCCTTTTCAATGTCCTATTTGTGATAAGAAGAATTGTCCTGTCAGACAGCATACATTTGTAGAAGAAATAAAATGGACGGTGGAAAATATATTAAAGGATAAAAAACACAGGTATGAAGACCTCAACAAAGTGGAAGCGTGATGGCGTTTTTGAAAGCCTGCAGGAAGGAAGTGATAAATCAATTATTATAGATACCAATAAAAAAGAAGGGCCGGGACCTAAATCATTGCTGTTGTCAGGATTGGCGGGATGTTCGGGTATTGATATAGTTGAAATATTAAAAAAGCAAAAAGTCGAGTTCTCTGATTTTTCCATTGATGTGGAAACAGACACAACAGAGCAGCACCCCAAAATTTTTAAAGATATTTACCTTTCTTACACGATCAGGACCGACACATCCAATGAGATAAAAGTAAAAAAAGCGATTGATTTATCGCTGGAAAAATATTGTGGTGTATCTGCGATGCTTAAAAAGAATTCTGCTATTTACTATAAATTGCAACTGATAAAATAGATGCTCTCCAAAAAATCACAATACGCATTTAAAGCGCTTGCTTACCTGACGGAAAAATTCAACCAGGGACCGGTCCTAATTTCAGAGATCTCATCGAAGAAAAAAGTACCCCTTAAGTTTTTAGAAAACATATTGCTCGAACTAAAGAAAGCCGGGATCCTTGAAAGTAAAAAGGGCAAGGGTGGGGGATACTACTTAAGAAAAGACCCTGCTCAAATCAAGGTAGCAACTATTGTTCGTTTGGTCAACGGGCCGATCGCCATGTTGCCTTGTGTAAGTCTCTATTTTTACAAGAGATGTGATAATTGTGATGAGACAAGTTGCGGCCTCCATGATATCATGATACAGGTCCGGGATGCTTCATTGGGCGTACTTGAAAACAAGACCCTTGCTGATCTGTTACCGATGAAGTAAAACTTCCGCCAAAATAGTCCACAAAGTTGGTGGGATAATCCTTTTGCCTTATTTTCGTAACCTCAAAATCTCTTTATATGGCATTACGTCTTGGGGATGTTGCTCCCAATTTTAAAGCACAAACGACTGCTGGTGAAATTGATTTTCATGAATACCTCGGGAATGGCTGGGGCATTTTGTTTTCGCATCCTGCCGACTACACTCCTGTTTGCACAACCGAGTTAGGAAAAACAGCTTTGCTGAAAGATGAATTTGCAAAAAGGAATGTAAAAGTACTGGCAATTAGTGTCGATCCTCTGGATAAGCATGAAGGTTGGGTGAAGGATATCAACGAAACGCAAAATGCGACAGTAAACTTCCCCCTGATCGCCGATCCGGATAGAAAAGTTGCTGAATTATATGATATGATTCATCCGAACGCTTCTGCGACCGCCACTGTCAGATCTTTGTTTGTGATAGGTCCTGATAAGGTTGTCAAACTTATGATCACTTATCCTGCGTCTACCGGCAGAAATTTTGTAGAAGTATTGCGTGTGGTTGATTCATTGCAATTAACCGCTAATTACAGCGTCGCTACACCCGCCGACTGGAAAACAGGAGAAGATGTGATCGTTGTGCCGGCCGTAACAACAGAAGATGCGATAAAAAAATTTCCCAAGGGGGTCAAGGTAGTAAAACCCTATTTGCGTTATACCCCGCAGCCTAATTTATGATGTTGAGCCAGGAGCAGATAAAAAAGATCGAGAGTAGTTCGGTAACTGAAGCAATAAAATTAGTGACTGAATGGTTTCCGCTTGAAGTAGTTTTTTCTTCTTCTCTTGGACAGGAAGACCAGGTATTGACCGATATTATTTTTAAGAATAACCTGCCGGTAAAGATTTTTACGATTGATACAGGCAGGTTATTTAATGAAACCTATGAATTACTCGACCGCACAACAGCCCGGTATAAGAAGCCGGTGCAGGTTTATTTTCCTGAGTCAAAAGATGTGGAACAATTTGTCACTGTAAAAGGAGTAAATAGTTTTTATGAATCGGTTGATAACAGGAAAGAATGTTGCAATATCCGGAAAGTTAAACCTTTGAACAGGGCTTTAGAAGGCGCCAGCGTTTGGATAACGGGTTTGAGGGCTGAACAATCGCTTAACCGTCAAACCATGTCCATGATTGAATGGTCGGAAGAAAAGAAATTATATAAATTCAATCCTCTCATCAACTGGACGTATGATCAGATGGTTGATTACATAAATAAAAATAATGTGCCTTACAATCCACTACACGATAAAGGATTTATTAGTATTGGTTGTGCACCGTGTACAAGGGCCGTTGAACCTGGTGAGGATGCAAGAGCGGGTCGCTGGTGGTGGGAAACATCGCAAAAAGAATGTGGCCTTCATCAGACAGTAATGAGTAAAGGATAGAAAATTTTTTGACAATATAGTCTATCGGCAGGGTGGACAAAACATGATTGAATGCAGCAATATCATTTAGATTACCTGGAACAGTTAGAATCGGAGAGCATTCACATTTTTCGTGAAGTGGCCGCCCAGTTTGAAAAACCGGCCTTGCTTTTTAGCGGGGGAAAAGATTCAATTACACTGGTTCACCTGGCTAAGAAAGCTTTTGCACCGGGCAAGATCCCTTTTCGGCTGATGCATATTGATACCGGCCATAATTTTCCGGAAGCATTGGCTTTCCGTGACTGGCTGGTAAATGAAGTAAATGCAACCCTGGTGGTAAGGAAAGTAGAAGACACGATCAGGCAAAGGAATCTGACAGAGCCAAAAGGAAAATTTGCAAGTCGTAACTGGCTGCAAACTTATACTCTGTTAGACGCCATTGACGAATTCAAATTTGATTGTTGTATTGGTGGTGGAAGAAGGGATGAGGAAAAAGCGAGAGCTAAGGAAAGAATTTTCTCCGTTCGGGATGAGTTTGGTCAATGGAACCCAAAACTGCAGCGGCCGGAAATATGGAACATCTACAATGGAAGAATTCATAAGGGAGAAAACGTAAGAGTATTTCCAATCAGCAACTGGACCGAACTGGATGTATGGAATTACATCCGCAAAGAAAAGATTGATCTTCCTTCCATTTATTTTGCGCACGAAAGAGATGTCATTGAACATGAAGGACAATTACTAGCGGTGTCCGAATTTATTCATCTGGATGATACCGACGTGGTAGTCAAAAAGAAAGTCCGTTACCGTACAGTGGGTGATATGACCTGCACCGCCGCGGTTGAATCGGATGCGATTACCCTGGATGAAGTGATCAATGAAATTACGTCCACAAGAATAAGCGAACGCGGTGAAACCAGGATTGATGATAAAGTAACAGAAGCCGCGATGGAGGACAGGAAGAAGAATGGATATTTTTAGTGAGTGGTGAATGGTGAATAGTGAGTAAGAACGGACGTATACTGACAACTCACCACTGACAACTCACAAATAATAAATTATAAACTGTATAATGGACTTATTGAGATTTATAACCGCCGGCAGTGTAGATGATGGCAAAAGCACATTAATCGGTCGTTTACTTTACGACAGCAAGAATATTCTCATTGATCAGCTGGAAGCATTAGAAAGATCAACGAAGAACAGGACGGATGGCTCTGTTGATCTTGCATTGTTGACGGATGGTTTACGTGCGGAAAGAGAACAGGGAATTACAATTGATATTGCTTATCGTTATTTCTCCACTCCAAAAAGAAAATTCATTATTGCCGATGCTCCCGGTCATGTCCAATACACAAGAAACATGATCACCGGCGCGAGCAATGCAAATCTTATCATCATCCTGATTGATGCGAGACAGGGAGTAGTTGAACAAACACGCCGTCATTCGATCATTGCATCTTTATTAAAGATCCGGCATATAGTTGTCGCCATCAATAAAATGGATTTGGTTGAATATTCACAGGATATTTTCAATAATATAGCGATCGAATATTCTGAAGTGGCAAAACAATTGGATCTAAAAGATGTGACCTATGTACCCATCAGTGCCCTGAACGGCGATAATATTGTGGAGCGTTCAGAAAATATGAATTGGTATGAGGGTAAACCACTGTTGGAGTTTTTAGAAGACATCAGGATCGACGACGATATCAACTTAACGGATGCCAGGTTCCAGGTGCAGTATGTTATTCGCCCGCAAACGGAAGAACTGCACGATTACCGCGGATATGCGGGAAAAGTGATCAGTGGGATCTATAAAAAAGGGGATAAGGTAAAAATCTTGCCTCAGAATATTGACACCACCATCAGCAAACTGGAAGTGGGCGGTACGGAAAGAGATGATGTTTTTGCGCCACAGGCGGTTGTAATACAGTTGAGCGATGATATCGATATCAGTCGCGGAGATTCCATTGTAAAAATGGAAAACCCTCCACAGATAACCAATGAACTGGAAGTATTGTTATGCTGGATGGGCGATAAACCCCTGCAACCCGGCAATAGATATTTGTTGCAGCATAATAGCCGTTTGGTAAGGGCTGTTGTCAGGAATATAGAATACAAATTGGATGTAAACACATTGCAGCAGCGGCCCGTGGATGAAAGTGTAAAATTGAACGAAGTCGTGAAAGCTACGATCAAAACTGCAGCTTCACTGGCATACGATAGTTATGAAAAACTAAACGAAAACGGCAGTGCTGTATTGATTGATGAAACAAGTAACAGTACGGTAGCGGCCGTGATGTTTCAATAAATAGTTGTATTTATTTATCAATAAAACCGCGCTGATTGGTTTTTTCATTATATGTCAACACGTAAAAAAATCGGGAAAGTTTTTCTTGCCGGGGCGGGACCAGGTGATGCAGAATTAATTACCGTAAAACTGCAGAAGAAGCTGTCTGAGGCCGATGTCATTATTACTGACCGGTTGGTAAATCCTGCGATCATCACGGCAAATTCCAAAAAGGA
>JANWHX010000286.1 GCA_025450235.1 Chitinophagaceae bacterium
ACAAAATGATTGAGCTTTTCCTGTTTCGGAAACAGGTAACGAAAGCCGATCCCGTCATTGAACACGCGAAATACTACGGTGATCATAATGCCTGAACCCAACTTGTCTCTTAATTGCACCACCAATTGCTTATAATGATTGTGAATAGAGCTTTGTTCGCCCCACACGGGTTTCCATCTCTCATCAACAGCAGAAGAATCTATTTTAACAATTTCAAATTTTATCAATGAAAGTTCCGGGCTCTTTAACCGGAAACCCAGACCGGAAGGCTCAACCACCTTTTTATTCTTTAAATACAGCTGATATACCAGGTCACCATTATCCCTGCTGGTTAACCCTAATTGAATATTTCCATCAGGAGAACTGATATTAATGAGGCGCTCCGCATGAATTGACTGAAAAAAAATGATAGTAGCAAATGCGGCAAGCAATCTTTTGAACAGCATATTTCAAATTTAGGAGTCGAAAGTACTGTTTAAACTGATCCTATCGCTTTTCAAATAACCACCGCAAACGTTTTCGAGGTATTACTTTATAATTGGTAGTGATGTATGAGCGGATATAATCGATTGCCTCATCTTCACTGTCAGTCACCAGCACCAAAGACATGTCTTCTTTTGCTATCGTGCCCTGCTTTGCCATATCTTCAATTGCCTCCATCATTTGCTTGTAATACTCTTTTCCAAATAATACAATCGGGAAACCGGTGATCGTTTTTGTTTGCACCAGCGTCAGCGTTTCAAAAAACTCATCCATGGTGCCGAACCCGCCGGGCATAATGATAAAGGCATATGAGTATTTTATGAGCATTACCTTTCGCAAAAAGAAATATTCAAACGTAATGGACCGGTTGGTATATGGATTAGGTTGCTGTTCAAATGGCAATTGGATATTGCAACCTACCGATATGCCGCCACTTTCAAAAGCTCCGCGGTTAGCTGCTTCCATGATACCCGGTCCGCCGCCGGTCATGGTAGTAAGTCCTAACTCTGCAATTCGTTTGCCCAGCGATCTCGCCTGCTTGTAATATATATTGTCCTCTTTGAAACGGGCGGATCCAAATACCGTAACACAGGGACCAACAAAATGTAAGGTCCGGAACCCCCTGATGAATTGCCAAAACACTTTCCAGGCAAATTTCAATTCATATCCCCTGCTTTTAGGTCCTTCGAGGTAAACATGTTGTTTCGGCGGGATAATAGGAGCTGGTTTCGTGTTCGTTGCTTCTTTCATAGTAAAATGTAAATTGCCGGACAATTTAATCATTAATGCAATGCGCATCATCAGTTATAATGTTAATGGACTTCGTGCAGCGATCAATAAGGGTTTGCTGGATTGGTTAAAAACAGATCCCGCTGATGTTATTTGTTTGCAGGAAATAAAAACAGCAAAAGAAAACGTGGATCACACCTTATTCAATGCCATGGGATATGAGGATTATTGGTTCAGTGCGCAAAAAAAGGGATATAGCGGCGTAGCTGTTTTTACCCGCATAAAACCTGACAATGTTCAATATGGCACTGGTCATAAAGTGAGCGATGATGAGGGCCGTGTATTGCAAATGGATTTTGGGGACGTCAGGCTGATCAATGCTTATTTTCCATCAGGGACCACCGGTGAAGAACGGCAAAGTTTCAAATATGTATGGCTGGATGAATTTTTTGTTTACCTGGATGAGCTGAGAAAAAAAAATCCAAAACTGATACTCTGCGGTGATTATAATATTGCGCATAAGGAAATTGACATTCACAACCCCGCAGGCAATAAAAACACTTCAGGGTTTCTACCCGAAGAGCGGGTATGGATGGATAAATTTTTCAGGAATGAATGGATAGATACTTTCCGGCATTTTCATGAGGAACCCGGCAGGTATAGCTGGTGGAGCCAGCGGTTTCCAACCGTGCGTTTGCAAAATAAAGGCTGGAGAATAGACTATATTAACGTAACCAAGCCGCTTAAAAAAAACTTAAAAGATGCCGAGATATATCCAAATGTGATGCATAGTGATCATTGTCCTGTATATGTAGAATTGAATTTATGATGTGCCGGGATTTTGCCCGGGCTGACCCGCTGAATTAAAAGTTCAATAAAAATGATAGTTTATAATATCTCCATAAAAATAAACAACGCTATTGAGGAAGAATGGGTGCGATGGCAAAAGACTGAACACATACCGGAAGTAATGTCTTCAGGTCACTTCATCGACTATAAGTTTTACCATCTGCTGGAAGATGAAGTAAGTGACAGCGACATATACATTGTGCAATATTTTTCACAAAGTATGCAAGAGTATGATAAGTACATAGACAACTTTGCTGCAGGACTTCGTCAAAAAGCTTTGGACAAATGGGGTAATCAATTCATCGCATTCCCAACGATCATGCAATCTGTGGATTGATTGTGCAAAAGATTATTATTATTATTTTCAATTACGGAATGGTTGTATATGCCTGCGAAAGGCTTGTCTGGCCTATATTTCAGGCTCAAAGGCTTGAAATCAGCCACAGCAAAGGGTTTCAGGGGAATAAAAATTAAGAAATTGCTTTGAGTAAAAACCGTAAATCCTGCAAATGCTTGTCCCACGCGGATTCGGTGAAGTTTGTATGTTTAAAAAAAAGAATAACTTTTTTTTGCTGTTACTAAAATCCATCTAATTTTGACGCTGTTACTAAATCATTATAAAACCAAGTTTATGAACAAAGCTGAATTAATCTCAAAAGTTGCCGATGATGCCGGCGTTACTAAAACACAAGCCAATGCTTCTTTAGATTCTTTTATCGAAGCAGTGACTAAGACATTAAAAGGTGGTGGTAAAGTTACCCTCGTTGGTTTCGGTACTTTCTCAGTTTCTAAAAGGTCTGCCCGTAATGGTCGCAACCCACAAACTGGTGAAGTGATCAAGATCAAAGCAAAGAAAGTTGCCCGCTTCAAAGCTGGTAAAGAGCTGGCTGGTAAATTGTAATGACCCCATCAACTTATTAAAAAGCTCCATCCTGCTATAATCAGGGCGGGGCTTTTTAATTGGCAAATAGTGAAAAGAGGGCTAAGAGATCAAAAGAGAAAAAGATAATTTCTTTATAACAACCGGGATTTCACTATTCATTCAAATAAATCTTATCAAAGAAGCTTAGTTTTACACTTTAAATAATCTAATAAAAAACAGGTATGGGAAGAGGTGATAAAAAAACTGCAAAAGGAAAACGATTTAAAGGATCATTTGGCAAAAGCCGGCCGACGATAACTCCTGCAGCGGCGAAGAAGAAGGCTGCTAAGAAGAATAAGTAAGTTCACCAGTAGTTTGGATTTGATCTGTCAAGACCCAATTGAGTTGTATAGGTTAAGGTTACACTCGATATAAATCCGAAATTCCAAGCTCGAAATCCGAAAAAGTCTTCCATCGGGGTCGGTTTTTTCGAATTTCGGATTTCTTTTTTCGGATTTATTTGGAGCTTGTTTCTTGGAACTTCAGTTGAAACTTAACTGACTTTGCCCGTTAGATGAACTGTTGACTACTTCCAATTATCCATTAGGGCGCTAATCTTTCAATTTTCCATTCCCCGTTATCTTCCAAACTATATTGTAGCCTATCGTGCAATCGCCCCGGACGGCCTTGCCAGAATTCGACGACTACCGGTTTTACAAGGTAACCGCCCCAATGTGGGGGCCGTTTGACTGGTGATGCTGATGAAATATTTTTCTCCGCATTATTAAATTGCGTTTCGAGCCATTCCCGGTTTGTAATCACCTGGCTTTGTGGCGACACCGTTGCTCCTACCTGGCTTTCTATCGGTCTTGAATAGAAATAATCGTCATTTTCTTTTTCACTTGTCTTTTCTACCAATCCCGTTATGCGCACCTGCCTTTCCAGCTCTTTCCAGAAAAAAACCAGGCAGGCTTTGGGATTATCTGCCAATTGATTTCCCTTATAACTATTATAGTTGGTAAAAAAGACAAATCCCTTTTCAGAGAATCCTTTTAACAAAACTATCCTGGCAGAAGGTAACCCATCTACGGAAGCGGTCGCCAGCGTCATGGCATTTACTTCTTCAATATCCGAATCGCTGGCTTCTCTCCACCATTGCTCAAATTGCTGCACGGGACTGGAATAAGCATCCTTCTCGGATAACGTCTTCTTGGTATAATTTTTCCTTATCGCAGCGATATTACCCCCCATAGCTTCCATTTATGTACAAAGTTAATGGCTACATTAATGCATAAATAAAAAAGCCCCGAAGGGCTCACGTCTAGAATTTAGCTGAGGAATCATTTCTCAACTCTTCGTATCAACTGGTCACGTTCTTCGGCCGCCATGTTCAACATGCTTTCGAGCTCGCCGATACGTTTTAATTGTACTTCCAGTTTTTTGTTAGCATCAGAGACTGCCTGTAGATCGTTATTAAGTTCTTCAAGCTGTGCCACCCGCTTTTGTAATTGCTGCTTTTGGAAAATAGCTTCTCTCAATTTGTCTTCTGTTTCTGCCAGTTGAGACTGTAAGTGCTGGCTGTCAGTAATAAGATTACCTATCCTGGCTTTTTGTTCTTCAAACTCCCGCCCCATCTTCCGGTAGCTTTCTTTCAGATCTTCATACTCCATGCTAAGCAACTTGGAAGAATTAGCCTGCGATTCCAGCTTCTGCATCTTGCTTTGTAAGACATTAAACTCGTTATAAGCATTGTCGAGCATGGAAGTCATTTCCTTGGTCAGGTGTTCTTTCTTTTTGATACTTACGACTTCCTTCTCTTTTTCAGCCAGTTTCATCCGAAGCTCACTGATCTGCGAAGAAAGATCTTCATTTCGTTTAATTATTTCCCTTTGCTTTTCTTCAGTTTCCCTGATAACATCTATATTTCCCAGCAACTGGTTGATTTTTTCATTGTGATCAACCAGGCTTTGCTGTGCGATGCGCAATTGATCCAGGTAGTCTGGCCTCCCCTGCTTTTCATGATGATCGTCTACCCTTTCAGATGGTGGTTCATGGACGACTTTTTGCATATTATCTATTTCGGCCAGCAACTTTTTATTTTCTTTTCGCATTTCTTCCGCTTCGATCGAATAGATATTGGTGTTTTCTTCTGCTTCAGACAATTGATCCTTAAGGACGATAAGTTCTTTATCCTTTAATTCAATATCATTGAAATACCGCAGCTTCCATTCGTCTCTTTGCTTATTCACTTCATCCTTATCCGTCATGACGGATCTGAGATTGCGGCGGCTGGCAATGGTGAAATGAATGGTGATACCAAGTATTATCGCTCCGAAAAAAAGGAGAATAATCTCAAGAACAGAAAGAGTAAGAGTAGTAGCAAGAATCAGGGTGCCTCCCATAGCTGGCGGTTAAACTTCGCTGAAAATAGCGAAAAAACATAAACCAACAATTCTTAGTTTTTCACAAACGCATCAAAAAAGGTTAATAAGACTTGGTATCTTCAAATAACGACACCCAACTTTGAAAATGGTAAAAGTCCGATCAGTACTGGTTCCTGGCCTTCTTTGCTTTTTTGTCGCCGGCAACTTATGCAATGGGGGATATAGTTATACTGATACCGCTTACTGAGTTGAACGACTATTTACAACCGGAGATCCAATGATCAGCCCCTGACGAGTGTTCCTACTTTTTCACCGGTTACGACCCGACGAAGATTCCCGTCTTTATTCATATCAAAAACAATAATAGGCAGGTTGTTCTCCATACAGAGTGTAAACGCGGTCATATCCATTACACGAAGGTTCCTGCTGAGACATTCCTGGAACGTGATACTTTCATATTTGGTGGCAGTGGAGTCTTTTTCGGGATCGGCTGTATAAATTCCATCCACTCTTGTACCTTTTAATATTACGTCAGCGCTTATCTCGATTGCACGTAGTGAGCCCGCCGTGTCGGTGGTAAAATAAGGATTACCTGTACCGGCACCGAATATTACGACACGTCCTTTTTCAAGATGCCGGATCGCCCGGCGGCGTATATAGGGTTCGGCTATCTGTTCCATTTTTATGGCGCTTTGCAAACGGGTATACACGCCCACTTTTTCCAATCCCGCCTGTAATGCCATGCCATTTATTACCGTGGCCAGCATACCCATATAATCGCCATGCGCTCTCTCAATCCCGGTTTCTGCTTCATTCATTCCCCTGTAAATATTGCCCCCGCCTATCACTATCGCAACCTGGACACCTAATTCAGTAATTGATTTTATATCCTGGGCATATAGACCGATAACATCGGAATCAAGACCAAAAGTTTTATCGCCCATCAATGATTCACCGGAGAGTTTCAGCAGAATACGTTTGTA
>JANWHX010000287.1 GCA_025450235.1 Chitinophagaceae bacterium
TCTCCAATATTCAATTGCCGGGTTTCACCGCGCAAACCGGTATCGCTGCCGATTAATGAATCTTCCAACACTATGTCGTAGAGGTTAGAAAAAGATCCGACGATAGAATCTCTTACGATAGAATAATTGATTGTGGTGTTATCTCCAATAGTAACATTCGGGCCAATGATGGAGTTCTTTATATCGCATCCTTCACCAATACTTACCGGGTGAATGACAACGGTGTTTTCAAAATGATAATCCTTTCCATTTTGCTGTGCAAACTTTTTCAACAAGGTAGCATTCGATTCGAGCAAGGTTTCTTTTCTACCACAATCAAACCAGCTATCCACTTTAAAAGGTTTGAACCTGGCGCCTTTTTGCAACATACAATCCAATGCATCCGTCAGGCTATACTCACCATGTGTCCGTAAGCCCTGGACAAAATTATTTTCCAGGCACTGAAATAACATTTCGGTCTCCTTGATCTTATAAATACCCACAAGGGCCATATTTGATTTAGGAATCTGGGGTTTTTCAACGACATGGTCAATATATCCCTGCTCGTCCATTTCTGCCACTCCGAATTCTCTGGGGTCATCCACTTTTCTTACACCCAGCATGGAATCCGGGCTATTGGCTACTTCCTTTACATCATATTCGCAAATCGTGTCGCCAAGAACCACGAATACCTCATCGTTGTTTACGATACCCCGGGCAAGATTGATAGCATGACCAATTCCCTGGCGGTCTATCTGTTGCACATAATGCGCCTGCAATTCGGGATATTTAGCTTCTACATAATCCCTGATCTTATCCCCCAAATAACCGACGATAAAAACAAACTCGTTGATATTGGCTTCGCGAAGTTGATCAATAATAATGCTGAGCACCGTCTTTCCTGCAAGCGGAATGAGAGCTTTGGGCTGAGTATAACTGTGGGGGCGCAACTTAGTCCCGGCGCCTGCTACTGGTATTATTGCCTTCATTGATGGTCGAAAAAGCCTGTGAAAGTAGTGAATTTTAAATGAACAAAAATTTATCACATAAAACCTTTAACATTCATCACACACGTATTTTTGCAAAGTAATATGTGTGTATCCAACTGTTGTGCTATTATAGAACTTCCGGGGCAGTTTTCCCCGGGCAAATCGAGCGGCTCCATTCATCTTTCTGATCATTTCTCAACAATAGCCTGCAGTTACAGCATGAAAAAAATTACTCAAACTTGTAAACATGAAAGTTGCAGACCTAACCACAACAAAAGACGCCATTGTTTTTGATCTCCTTCGCAAGGAATTGAACAGGCAACGCAATGGAATTGAACTGATAGCTTCCGAGAATTTCACTTCGCTGCAGGTATTACAGGCTATGGGTACCTGCCCTACTAATAAATATGCAGAAGGTTATCCCGGCAAACGATATTATGGTGGTTGTGAAGTAGTGGATGAAATTGAAACATTAGCAATCGAGCGGCTCAAAAAGGTCTTTAACGCAACCTGGGCAAACGTGCAGCCGCACAGTGGTGCACAAGCCAATGCCGCCGTCTTCCTTGCCTGTGTCAAGCCCGGTGAAAAAGTATTGGGTCTTGATCTGAGTATGGGTGGCCACTTAACTCACGGCAGTCCTGCCAACTTTAGCGGAAAGAACTTTCAGGCCCTGTTTTATGGAGTAAAAAAAGAAACAGGTTTGGTTGATTACGACCATCTCGAAGCGACAGCGGTAAAAGAAAAACCAAAGATGATCATCTGTGGCGCTTCTGCTTATAGCCGGGACTGGGACTACAAAAGAATCAGGGAAGTTGCAGACAAAGTGGGTGCGGTGATCATGGCTGATATTGCTCATCCTGCCGGCCTGATTGCAAAAGGTTTAATGAATGATCCTTTTGAACATTGCCATATTGTTACGTCAACTACACATAAAACATTGCGTGGGCCAAGGGGAGGTATCATCATGCTTCGTCACGATTTTGAAAATCCCTGGGGAATTAAAGATCCGAAAGGAAACATCCGAACCATGAGTCAGTTGCTTGACCTGGCCGTTTTCCCCGGTACACAAGGTGGTCCGCTAGAACATGTTATTGCCGCCAAGGCTGTTTCATTTGGCGAAATACTGGCTGATGATTTTGAAAACTATGGTAAACAGGTCATGAGGAATGCGCAGGCGATGGCAAAGGCATTTGTTTCCCGGGGGTACAATCTTATCAGCGGCGGAACTGATAATCACTTAATGTTGATCGATCTGCGCAACAAAAACCTGACGGGAAAAAAAGCACAGGAAACGTTAGACAAGGCTCACATTACTCTAAATAAAAATGCAGTTCCGTTTGATGATAAATCTCCGTTTGTTACATCAGGTATCAGGCTGGGGGTACCTGCCGTCACCACCCGCGGTATGAATGAAGTTGATATGGAAACGGTGGTTGCCATGATCGACAAAATATTGATGAAACCCGATGATGAAAAATTGATCGCAGGTTTAAGAGAAGATGTAAAGGAACTCATGATGGGCTTTCCGCTATATCCTGAATTATAAACCAGCCAGGCCGCCTAAAGGATCTCATCGGTTTATGCAAAAAATTCCGATATTTAGATTCTGATAAACGAACTGTTATGATACAACGTCAGCAAAGTCTCTGGTTGTTACTTTCCACCATAAGTTCATTCTTAAGTTTCAAACTTCCTTTTTATAACGGCACTAAAAAAATCAATGAAATGGTGTCGGCTGCCGAGTTAGACGGAGGCAGCAGCTTTTTTCTTGTCGTGTTAACAGGGGCATCACTATTATTGGCACTTATTACAATTTTTCTTTTTAAAGACAGGAAATTGCAACTGAAATTATGTTTCGCCGGAATTGCCGTCGCTGTACTTACTCTAATTATTTATTTTGCCGAAATGAGAAAATTCGAAACGGGAACTATTTCTCTTTCGTGTCTTTTTACTTTCGCTACGCTTATTGGTTTTATAATGGCAGCCCGCGGCATCTGGAAAGATGAGAAATTGGTGAAGAGCCTGGATAAGCTCAGGTGATCGCTGCGCGGATATTTTACTGTTAACTGACTTGTGATCCTAACCTGCCGGGGATTTCAGTTATTAGTTTTACTCCTCCTTCCCCTGTCTATTGACGTTTTTAGTAATTCGCTTTATTAAACAATAAGTGTATCCCCCTGATTTAAGCAATCTATAGGTATATACAGACAAACTTTAATAAATTTGATGGAATCCACCTTACTATGAAAATCAGGCTGCTGCTTTTTCCCCTGCTTATCTATTCTGCATTTTCATTTTCCCAGGCTCCAAATTCTACAATTCTTACCTGGATGAAAGGAGATAATACAATTAACCAGGCGGGTATTTATGGTGTACAGGGAACCGCGTCTGCATCCAACAAGCCAGGCGCCAGGGATTACTCCGCAACCTGGAAAGATAATAATGGCTACCTCTGGTTATTCGGAGGATTTGGCTATGACTACAATAGGCTGGGCTATCTGAATGATCTTTGGAGATACAATCCATCGATCAATCAGTGGACCTGGATAAAAGGAGATAATACGATTGATCAATTTGCAACCTATGGCACACAGGGTGTTGCAGGTACGGGTAATAAACCAGGCGCCATTTATGCCAGCGTATCATGGACCGATAACATTGGAAACCTTTGGCTCTTTGGCGGGTTTGGTTATACTGAAATCGAGTTTGGCTTCCTGAATGATCTATGGAAATTCACCCCGTCCACCAACAAATGGACATGGATAAAAGGCGATAAAACTATTAACGAGCCGGGCATTTATGGCGTGCAGGGTATCAGCAATACAGGTAATAAACCGGGAGCAAGATATGGTAGCCGCACATGGACAGATAGCAATGGCAATTTATGGTTGTTTGGCGGTTTTGGCCTCGACAACAGCTCTACAACCGGCACATTAAATGATCTCTGGAAATACAACCCGTCTACCAGTCAATGGACATGGATGAAAGGTGATAATGTTGTTGACAAACCGGGAGTTTATGGTTTGCAAGCTGTGGCCGCTGATTCCAATAAGCCTGGCGCAAGATATCTCAGCCTTTCATGGATGGATAACAATAATAATCTCTGGCTATTTGGCGGCAGTGGTTTTAATGGAAACACCCAGGGCAGTTTAAACGACCTGTGGAAGTATAATATTCTTACGGATCAATGGGTATGGATAAAAGGTGACAGTTTGGTGAATAGCCCCGGCGTTTATGGCACCCAGGGGCAGGCCGATATCAATAACCGGCCAGGTGCAAGATACACGAGTGTTTCATGGACCGATGCAAGCGGTAATCTTTGGCTGTTTGGCGGATATGGATATGATACCGGTAACGAAGGGTACTTAAACGATCTTTGGAAGTACGATCCTGCCGTCAATTCATGGTTATGGTTAAAAGGCGACAACAGGATTGATCAACCGGGGATATATGGCATCCAGGGCATGCCTTCAGTATTTAATAAATCTGGTGCCCGAACGAGCTGTGTTTCATGGACCGGTGGCAACGGCGATCTTTGGTTGTTTGGGGGATACGGATTTGATGCAACTTCATCCGGCATCTTAAATGATCTATGGAAGATCAGCAGCATGACTTCACCATTGCCTTTGCAACTGTTTCATTTTAGCGGTGTATTAAATAATCATGTCGCACAACTGAAATGGCAAACTGCACAGGAATTAAATTTCAGTCATTTCACTATTCAGCGCAGTTTTGATGGAATCATTTTTGCCGACATGGGGCGGGTAAACAGCCGCGGCCATCTGGACAGAAGCGAATACAACTTTAATGATAACGATCTTCGTAACAGGTCGGAACATAGAGTATTTTATCGGCTTCAACTGGCCGACAAAGATGGCCAATACACCTACAGCAAGGTCGTCAGGTTTGACAGAACACTGGCAGCTGTCGCCCTTCATATTTTTCCGAATCCTGTGCCACATACATTGAATTTATCTTTCGATCAATCTCAATCCGGCACAATACTGATTAATATTACAGATCTTAAGGGAGTAAGAGTTTTAAAACAAACAGAACAAGTTAAGGCGGGAAGGGCCAGCATAAATATTGATGTGAGTTTATTGCCGGCGGCGATTTATATAATCGCAATAACCAACGAAAAGGGAACTACGCAAGGAGAATTCCTGAAACAATAATTCCAAAAGCAAAGGGGCCGGCTCATTGTTGAGCCGGCCCCTGATTGGTTCTCTATTGACACTCTCTATTGTACAATGAACATTTTTGCCTGGCGATAACCATCACCACTGACAACCATACTGTAGACTCCCGGCTTAGCAGATGCCGGAAGTTCCACGGTTTGTGTCAGTGAACCGCCCTGGTGAACTATTCTCTGAGAATATATTTCCTGGCCTGAAGTATTTATGACTTTTATTGTGTAATGACCTTGCCTGTTATTGACTGAAACTGAGATGAGGTTACCTTTAACCGGGTTCGGGTAAAGAGTAAAACCCTGGGCAGATGCACCAAAATCAACTCTCATCACTTTGCTGTAAATCACCTTACCGCTGATCTCAAGAACTTTAATGCGGTAGTAATTGGCACCCGGGAAGGGCGCTGCATCAAAAGTAGAGTAACTTTCTTTATCGTTATTATTACTTCTCGGTGATTGCTGACTGAGCGATGAGAAGTTTACGCCATTTACAGAACGCTCAACTATATAGTTTATAAGGTCTCTTTCAGTAAGATTGCTCCATTCGATCTGTATGCCACGATTTTTCTCAAATGCCTTTACATCATTGAACATAACCGGTAATGCGTTGTCAGTTGCACTGGTTCCTATGGTAAATGCAGTACCGAATGAATTAACAACATTATTCGATGTAATCGTACCCGCAGTAACATCTCCTGTTATTGAGAATCTTCCTTCGTCATTCCATGTACCTGCACTTAACCGGGCGACCCTGATGGTATTTGTATTTCCAATATAATAGCTTCCACCACAGTTACTACCGGTTGCCCAGGAAAGTATCACTCTTACTGAGCCGGCTGTTCCTGTATTGGCCAACGTCCAGTACTCACATGCGCTGACCGCAACCAAACCTGAACCTGGTGCAGAACTCAATGCCTGTGGATTGCTTCTTACGAATTCAGCAGTAAATACTGATGTCGTTGATGCAGGCGCTGAAATACCGATTGTACGAAGGCCCGCACCGGATTTACCTACAGGGAAAGTAAAGGCATCGTTACCGGTCTTTGACAGGGGACCGTCAACAAAAGAATTATCAGAGCCATTTATTGCAGTAGCGTTATCAGCCAGGTTAAGTGCACTACCTGTGGTTGTAAACAGAACGCCATTTGTCAGGTTCAATGATGTCAACAGTGTACGTGCTGCATGTAGCGTAACACCTGTGGCGTTATTGATCTTAAGAGTGCGGGGACCACCTGCAGCCGGAAACTCAACATTTGATGAAGTCTGAGTGGTACTTCCAGCGTATTCGAGAATAGCAGCGGCCCCATATGTAGGAGAAGCTCCGGCAGCGGTTGCTGTACCCTGCATTGACAGGGTGCCATTTATCGTTTCAGCAACAAATGTTTTTACGCCTGAGCCTGACAAAGTAAGATTAGTATAAACCTCAGCCCCCGCCATCGCAGCAACATTCTGATTAGCTCCCGAGTATTCAACTGTTGCACCGGTATTGCCAATTGTATTTGTGCTATAGTTTGTCGGGAAGGTATTTGTACCGCCGATTTTCAGGGTCGCCCCATTGCTTACAGTCAATGTACCTCCTGCAGTAGTTCTGTTTGCAGTAAAGGTTGAAAGATCAAGGGTTCCGGCAGTAACTGAAAGGTTACCGTCGGGTGTACGATCCTGATCCAATGTAAGCGTTTCACCCGCAGTTAAGTTTACGATAACATGCCTCAAGCCTGTACCGGAAAGTTCATTGCCCGTGGTCTTCGAAGCCCCGGTGAACGTAACATCATAGTCGTTATTGGTCTGCACGGTACCCGTAATATCTCCACCGTTTCGCGTTATAGTCGGGGTGCCGCCAGCGTTGGGTGAAAGATTAGTTCCTGCGGCCAGGGTTCCCGCCGTGAGATTTAGGGTAGTAAACGAACCAGTTGCAGACAGTGTTTTTGTCCCGGAACCTGAAATCGTTAAGATTCTATAAACAGCTGCGAGGACGGTTTGAGCAGTTCCCGAATAATTTACAGTACCAGTGCCTGCACCAAAGTATCCCAGGTTAGGGCTTGTATAGAAATCACCATACACATTAAGAGTACCAGCGCCTGTAATATTAATACCGGATGTACCTGCACCCGACACATTACCGCTACACGTAATAGAGCCGTTGACGGTAATTGTACCTCCTGAAGCTGAAACCTGGGTACGCCTGGTAGTTGTTCCTAAGTTAGCTGCGATCGGATTGATTGCTATAGTCCCGCAGGAAAAGGATCCAGTACCTACCGTGATCAAAGTAGTTTGTGTTCCCGTAATAGCTGTAGTGCCATTCATTACTACAGCACCCGATACAGCGAGTGCATTTGTTCCGCTAATTGTAATTCCGGCGCCAGTTGCCCCTGCGGTAAAACTGATGCTGTTACACGCCGCAGACGCGATATTTACCGTTACCGTTACTCCAGAGTTGATGATGACATCATTTCCTGCTACCGGGAAAGATGCGCCGCCCCACGTGGCAATATTGTCCCAGTTACCGCTAACCGTCGCGGTCCGTGTCTGTGCATTTAATGTTGAAGCTGTTAGTATGAGGCCCAGCTGGATAATAAATATCCTTAAAGCGGGTAAACAATTTTTCATGATGCTCGTTTGCTTAGTTTTTATAATACAGATTAACAGAATACAGTAGGGTGGGTCGATCAAGGAAAGGAATTACTGATTCTTTAAAGGAGTTGGAATAAATGAACTCAAACAAAAAAGCCTTTTATAAAGCTGGCATTTCGAAGAAACAAAGAAAAAATTTCAATCCGCAAATGAATTGGGACACTTACCTTGTTTTTTCCTGAGGATTTTGGGAATGGATTTCAGAGAGGATTGGAAGACGACTCAATATAACTGTGGCGCAAACGTATAACGTAAAATCTCATTATCCAAGCTTTTTCTTATCTAAAACAAGGGGTATTGACAGTAGAACTACTATGGGCATATTTTGAGCCAATAATTAAAGAAAATCCGCGGTATAGCTGTTGCTGATCTTTTTTATGCCTCCAGGTTTTCCGGCATACACTATATGGCCTCCCCCGTCACCAGCCTCAGGGCCCAGGTCAATCAGCCAGTCTGCGCTCCTGATCACGTCAATGTTGTGTTCGATCACAATGATTGAATGTCCCTGTTCGATCAAGGCATTAAAAGACCCTAACAGCTTTTTTATATCGTGGAAATGAAGACCCGTCGTCGGTTCATCAAATATGAACAGTATCTTATTGCCGCTTTTTCCTTTTCCCAGGAACGATGCCAGTTTCACTCTTTGTGCTTCTCCCCCGGATAACGTATCAGATGACTGACCAAGTTTCACATAACCCAATCCCACATCACTTAATGGTTGAATAGCTTTGGTAAGACTTCTTTCTTCATAAAAAAATTCGATAGCTTCATCCACACTCATATCCAGCACATCCGCAATGCCTTTGTCTTTATATTTTACCTCAAGCACTTCCTCTTTAAATCTTTTACCGCCACATGATTCACAAGTAAGATGTACGTCTGCCAAAAACTGCATCTCCACTACCTGCTCACCTTCCCCTTTGCAGGTATCACATCTTCCGCCATCCACATTAAATGAAAAATGCTTGGGTTGAAATCCGCGCATTTTACTTAGCGGTTGTCTTGCAAACAGTTCTCTTATTTCATCATAGGCTTTTATATAGGTTACAGGATTACTTCTCGAGGATTTACCGATCGGATTTTGATCGACCATTTCAATTTGTGCTATGCCTTCAATATCCCCGGTGATCGCTTTATGAAACCCGACCTTGTCCCCAAATTCACCTTTTATTTTCCGAAGAGCCGGGTAAAGAACCTGACGCACAAGGGTTGTCTTACCGCTGCCGCTTACTCCACTGACAACACACAACACATTCAGGGGAAATTCAACGGTGATATCCTTCAAATTGTGCTGTCTGGCTCCTTCGACTTTTATTGAACGGTTCCATTTACGGATATTATTAGGTGGGTCAATTTTCAATTCACCGTTCAAATATTTTCCTGTCAGACTTTGTGAATTATAAATGATGTCATCATAATTGCCTTCGGCGATAATCTCGCCCCCAAGATGAGAAGCCAGTGGCCCCATATCGATGATATGATCAGCTTCCCGCATCATCATCTCGTCGTGCTCCACCACTACAACTGTATTTCCGAGGTCACGCAGTTCTTTCAATACACGGATCAGGTTTTTTGTGTCCCGGGAATGTAACCCGATTGAAGGTTCATCCAATATATATAGTGAGTTGGTAAGATTGCTGCCAAGACTTCGTGTTAGTTGAATACGCTGGCTTTCCCCTCCGCTTAATGAATTAGCAAGCCTGCTCAGAGTCAGGTATCCCA